>NZ_BRYH01000049.1:0-273940 GCF_054772055.1 Lacrimispora brassicae
GGTGTCGCCAGTAAGTCCAATGGGTCCGGTATCACCAGTAGGCCCGGTAGGTCCAGTAAGTCCAATGGGTCCAGTAGGCCCAGTATCACCAGTAGGTCCAATAGGCCCGGTATCACCAGTAAGTCCGATAGGTCCGGTATCACCAGTAGGCCCAATGGGTCCGGTATTGCCAGTAGGTCCTATAGGCCCGGTGTCGCCAGTAAGTCCGATAGGTCCGGTAGGTCCAGTATCGCCAGTAGGCCCAATGGGTCCAGTAGGTCCAATAGGTCCAGGAGGTCCGGTAGGCCCAGTATCGCCAGTAAGTCCGATAGGTCCAGTAGGCCCGGTGTCGCCAGTAGGTCCAATAGACCCGGTAGGCCCAGTAGGTCCGATATCACCAGTAGGTCCTGTAGATCCGATAGGCCCGGTAGCACCGATAGGTCCGGTAGGTCCAGTGGGTCCAGTAGCCCCTACAGGCCCCGTAGGCCCGGTAGGTCCCGTAGGCCCAGTAATTTCGTTTAGTTCATCTTCTTCGACAACCAAAGTTCCTCTTAGCGGAACATTTTGAGAGAAGTATACAATTGATGTACTAATATTCACAAGTGAAAAAGTAACAGGCGGAGCTGTGACCTCAATAATTCCAACCCCATATACCTCTCCTGTTTTTAATGGAGAATTTCCTATTATAGAATCCCCCTGTGATGAAGATATAGTGAAGGCAGCCCCATTTAAAGATGAAGAAGATTGTGTTGCCAGCCACCAATGGATAATATATCTTCCAGACTCAAGAATAAGAACAGTACCAGTTGATGGATCATAGCTGATATTTCCTGAAAGGTATTCGATTGAATCAAAGAGGACATTTGATCCGGTTCCAATTGACATGGCAACATTTAAGTTTATTTGTAGTGCGGAATTGCTCATTGTAATTCCTCCCTATAGTTTACTAATTAACATGAACACAGCGCAAAATAATGCCTGCCATATATTTTATGCGGAAAAGTGAAGTTAGGAAACTTCTGGCGTTTTACATGCATTCAGAGAACTTTCCCCCTGTTTTTTCCACGGAAGTTATTTTATAAAAGCAAGTCAGGATACTGAAAAGAACTGAGTTAGAATAATTGATTGCAATTAGATATCTTTATGAAGTAGCCACAAAGAGGATTTTTCTATAATAAACTAAAAACATCATTTTGAAAGAAAATCAACTATGAATGTGTTTTGCATAAACAGCTTAAGACGTAGAGAAAGACGTAAGCGCTTGTAACTGGTGCAAAGATAATTCGCATGGTTGCAAGGGATATACGTCTTGTTTCTATGGGGGGTTGTTCATAGTTGATAGGAGAACCGTAATTGATTTAGCATATGCTGATCTTTTGCAATTCTTTTTAATTCTTTTCGTGACATATAAGAAGATAAGAGGTTTCAATATGAAGGAAAAAATCTGTAAATGTATTGCAAAGAGCCTGGGGAATATAAGTGAGTGCGAGGTGACGGAGTTAATAGAAATTCCTCCTGAAGACAAAATGAAAGATTTTACCCGTCCTTATTTTTTTCAAGAATATTGCATAAGGAAGATACTTGTAGTTTGCTTGGAATGTTGTGCCCGGAAGAAATGTAGAAGAGAAGTCGCCAGGTCTAAAGTTCTATGATATAATTTGGGAAAACAGGTGTTTAGAGATACAAGAGGGATGATAAAAAAGATCCTGGTTTATTTTAAAAGAAGTATTGCGTAATTTAGGCATCATTATCACAACATCAACACATGCAGAAGTAATTGCCGAAATATATCCAAATGATGAGTGATATTAATATTAAATTTTTGGCGAGATGAAAAGTGGATTTACCAGAATGGCAGAAGAATATAGGCAGAAAAGGTTGTTTCATTCTCATTCTCATGGCAAAGAGCGGTTTGATAACAGCTTTCGGGGGATGTGAATGGAATAAAGTATCTGCTGGTTTCATCGGACTTCTTGAAGTTTAAGCCGGTAAAGATTTTGAATTTGATAAGGAGATGATATTAGAATGAATTTAACTGATACGAGTAGATACATTAGCCTGATACTAAGGCATAAGCCGGATGTCATAGGAATTACAGTGGATGAGCATGGCTGGGCAAATGTAAATGAAATGATTGAGGGTGTAAACAGGACGCATCCTATAAACATGGAAACATTGGAAGAAATTGTACGGACGGATAACAAAAAGAGATATTCTTTCAACGAGGATAAGACACTGATTCGTGCAAATCAGGGACATTCCATTCCTGTAGATGTAGAATTGAAAGAAAAAATTCCACCTGAATATTTATGGCATGGAACCGGCGAAAAATATGTGAAATCCATTGATGAAATAGGGCTGATTCCAAAGAGTCGACTATATGTTCATTTATCAACAGATATGGAAACTGCCGTTAAAGTAGGTAACAGACATGGAAGGCCTGTTGTATATCAGGTTAATGCCGGTGCTATGGCAAAGGCTGGTTATATATTCTATTGTTCTGTAAATGGTGTGTGGCTTATAAAAAAAGTGCCTACAGAATTTCTTAAGAAGGCAGAATAAGATCTTTTTTGTTGGCATGATGAGGAGGAAAAAATAAATGGAGATTTATGTGGATGCAGATGCCTGTCCGGTAGTTCGTATTGTGGAAAAGGTAGCCAAAGAGAATAAGATAAAAGTATATCTCCTATGTGATACAAATCATGTGTTACAGTCTGATTATAGTGAGATAAAGATTATTGGTGCAGGGGCAGATGCAGTCGATTTCGCATTGGTAAACCTGTGTAAATCTGGTGATATTGTGGTAACACAGGATTATGGTGTGGCAGCAATGACACTGGGAAAAAATGCATATGCAATTCATCAATCTGGAAGATGGTATACCAATGACAACATAAACCAGCTTCTCATGGAGAGGCACATAGCAAAAGCCGCAAGGAGAGCAAAATCTAAAAATCATCTGTGTCGGTCAAGAAAAAGAACTGTGGAAGATGACAAGCATTTTGAAGAATCGTTCCGAAAATTAATTACCCATGCTGGAGAAAAATAATCATCAGATTTTTGAAACGAAAAATAATACGGACATTGTGCCGGCATATGAAATTAAGAGCTTAAAAGAGTTATATAAACAATTGTTTAAATAAATCGGAAATATATTCAACACTTAGATATATAAGTCTCAAATGGTATCTTTTTTATCTTCTCAAGTAGAATATTTAATGATGACATGAAATTACTTTCCATTCATTCAGAAGATGAAGCGTAAAATTCAAATAATAAACCCATTATTAAATATGAATTAGATAAAAATATTGATAAAGTAGAAAATAGAAATAAAGGGGAACAATTCATGTAATTCAATTATTGACAATGCAGAAATCTATATTAACGCATTTCTTAATAGTAGAGTGTTAGGAATAAGAAGTATCAGTCGAGTCCTTTGACTCACATATACTTTTTTCAACTTTAAAAAATGAAATATACATTAAGAAAGATGGTGGAAAGAGAAAACTTAATTCTTTTGAAATACAACAAGAATTACGAATTCGTTTAAGCAGCTAAATATAAGTGTATAACTATTCACGGAGAGGGAAGTGGTGAAATTTATGGAAAAGCAATTTTATGAAGAAATTAGCAGAATTCTATTAGAAGCCAGAAATAGAGTTTATCAGACTGCTAATTTTGCAATGGTAGAAGCATATTGGAATATAGGCAGAAGTATAGTGGAGCAACAAGGTGGTGAAGAAAAGGCAGAGTATGGAATTGGCCTTATAAAAGAATTATCGAAGCAGATGTCAAAAGATTTTGGAAAAGGGTTTACAGCAGCCAATCTGAAAAATATGCGTCAGTTTTATCTGACTTTTCCAAAAGGCTACGCACTGCGTAGCGAATTGAGTTGGACTCATTATCGTTTACTCATGCGTGTGGAAAATAAAAATGCAAGAGAGTTTTATCTTGAAGAGTCTATAAAAGCGAATTGGAGTACAAGACAATTAGAACGCCAAATCAACTCCTTCTTTTATGAAAGGTTACTGTCTAGCCAGAATAAAGATAACGTCTCTGAAGAAATCAAAATTTTGGAACCGGCTAAAATGCCAGAAGATATTATTCGCGACCCATATGTGTTGGAATTTCTTGGATTGAATCCGAATGATGATTTTTATGAAAATGATTTGGAACAAGCGCTTATTACGCATCTTCAGAAATTTCTTTTGGAACTTGGTAGAGGATTTTCTTTTGTTGCCAGACAGAAGAGAATTACTTTTGATGGGCGTCACTTTAGGATTGACCTCGTTTTTTATAATTATATCCTAAAATGTTTTGTTCTAATAGATTTGAAAATAGGCGATTTAACACATCAAGATTTAGGGCAAATGCAGATGTATGTACACTACTATGAGCGGCAGTTGATGAATGAAGGGGACAATCCTCCAATAGGAATTGTATTGTGTGCTGATAAGAGTGAGTCTGTAGTGAAATTTACGCTTCCAGAAAATGAAACACAGATTTTTGCTTCTAAATATAAACTATATCTTCCAAGTGAAGAAGAATTGTTACAGGAGTTAAGAAGAGAGTATAATGTGTTGGAAGCAAGCCGACAAGAAGAATAGTATGGAATTATTGCAGATTTTTCACCAGGCGGGTGCAAAATTTATTAAGATAAGTTTTTAGTTGTTGTGAACACTATACTTTTATGCGGAACAAGTTACTTTCGCCATGTAGTATAAAACTTCCGTCCCACTGCATATGGAAACTACCGTATTGCTGGAGCAGAAAACTTATTAAATCAAAGGGTTCCAGGGTTCTGAGAGTAATATGTAGGTGTGCTTTTATATTTGGTTGTACTGAATTATGTTTCCGGTTACTGTAGTGAGGTAAGAGAAATGAATGTTTTGGCAAAAGAGAAAGAAGGGATAGAGATGGAAAAGACATCACCAAGAGAAGCAGTAAAGGAACTGACGCTGGCATTGATGTATTTGACAAGATTTAGCAGCCAGGACAGATTTTCTGCATCAGAAAATAATGCCTGGAAGGGATATCCTTTTAAAGTACTAGATGAGTTGGGAGAACAAGGAATGATTAATCAGGGCAGCCACCGCTCTAAGTCTGTACACATTTATGATAAAGGGATAGAACAGGCAAAACGCCTGCTTGAAAAATACGGTATAGAAGATTGGGAATAATTATAGCTATAAAATTCAGAGTTGGTTTAATAAAGTGCTGGTTTTATCCGGTATTGTAAAAGATAACTCATATGAATTTTAGAAATTTATCATAAAATTTAGTCTAATTGCATAAAAAGCTGCACAGAACTATTTCCATTAGAATAAACTGAACTGAGAATAAAAATGCGTTGCAATTTAAGCAGTTTGCAGGAGTCTATATGGACAATATCAGTTATAGTGAGGAAGCAATGGCAAGTGCAGGAGTACCTTATAATGATATAAACTGGTATAATATTGAAGGTCAGCCTTTTGGTCTTGCCTCCAGATTTAATGTTATTGTATTTAACGATGCCAATAATATTATAGATGTGGAAGGGCCTGTAGCGATAGGTGGAAGTTTTTACAGCCCAAGAGGTTTGAGCGTTGGATTTGCCAGAGATAGTGGCTACAGAGAGGCCAATTACTCCCCGGATTTAGTACGCTTTTTAGTTGGCGGTAATGTATCTATGACAGGCCCTTTGGTTGTAATCGGCCATGTGGTTGTAGGTGGCGGATTCCGGGCAGCCAAGGGAAGTACCTATTTAATTGGAAAAGAGGGTATGACTGATGGAATACAGGAACTAAAGTTTCTGTACCAGGCCAATGGAGGCAGCCAATATTGGACACCAACAGATAAAGATAATCACTACGTGATTTCCAGTTATGATGTACCAAGATATATACCTGCAAGCAGGATCGGTGCTGACTTACCAAGATTTTTTAATGATGCCAGGGAAAGCATCGGATACTACAAAAGCTGTATTGAAGCTTTAGCTCCTAATGGAAGAGTCGTGGATAATAATTACGAATGGATTTTAATGGGCAATGATCCAGTACAGAACGTATTCCTTATTGATGTAAGGCAAAATGGTTTAATCAACAAAGGAATACGTGCAGAAGTTCCACAGGGAAGCAGGGTTATTGTAAGGTTGAGAACCGGAGCAAATGCCCATTTGCAATACGGTGTTTATGGGGAAAAAAGCAAGGCTAATGAAACATTGTATGTATTTGAGGATGCAACGAATATTTATATGGAAAAATCCTCTGATATCTGGGGAAGTATACTGGCACCTCAGGCTATGTTCCATGCACATCCTACAGGCGGCCATGTAAGCGGTAATGCGGCCTTAGGAACTTTTGCCGTAAATGCTGCCAGCGGCTTTGAATTTCATTATTTTCCTTTTGTTGGAGGAGTGATATGTCAAGCCATAGCACCAGCACCAGCTCCCGTGATTCCAGTTCCGGAAGTACCTCAGATATTACCGGAAAGGGAGGAACAGCCTGTTCAGGAATGCCCGGAATGCCCTGTATGTCCGGCACCAACTCCTTGTCCACTGCCAGAGCCCTGCCCGGCGCCCATCCCTTGTCCACCGGCGGAACCCTGCCCGGCACCACCCCCTTGTCCAGCACCAGAGCCCTGCCCGACGTGTCCGGCACCACCCCCTTGTCCACAGCCAGAGCCTTGCCCAACGTGTCCGACACCGCCCCCTTGTCCACAGCCAGAGCCTTGCCCGACGTGTCCGGCACCACCCCCTTGTCCACAGCCGGAGCCCTGCCCAACGTGCCCGACACCACCCCCTTGCCCGACGTGCCCGGAACCACCCCCTTGCCCGACGTGTCCGACACCACCTCCTTGCCCGACGTGCCCGGAACCACCCCCTTGCCCAACATGTCCGGTACCGCCCCCTTGTCCCCCACCGGAACCCTGCCCAACGTGTCCGGAACCTATACCCTGTCCCGCACCGGTTCCATGCCCAGTCTGTCCGGAATGCCCAGCCTGCCCAGAACCGGAAAAAGAATATATTTTCATTCCAATGCCAATTCCTGCAGAGTGTCCGGAACAGGAATCATGCCCTGTATGCCAGGACTGCCTGATCAAACCTTGTATTATTAGGGGATGTATCTGGGGATGCCGCTGCTGTAATTTCCATGAATGGGATGTAAAATTATATATGAGATGCAACGACAACGATATTCTTCTGTGCTGTGTACAGATTTGTGATTGTGGCTGCTTTGAATTTGCAGTTCCTTACGAAGGCTTTTATATCTTAAAGGTAAGGATGTCTGAAAACTGCTGCGAGACATTCCGGTGCAAACCAATCATTGCGTTGAATAATATTGGCGTAGCCAATTTTATGGTTGAATAATTTTATATCAATTTGCTGTGTATTAAATTTTACCAGAGCTGCTGCAAGCGGGGTATACCTTAATTGCAGCAGCTTTTTATTATATAGATAATTCCATGATATTCAATTTAATAAGGAATTTCAGGAAAAGTTACAATTATCAATAAATTCAACTATCTCGATGTTCCAGTTAAAATTACATAATATAGAAAGCAATAAACTTCTTTTTCAATGCGTATATGCTTGATTATAATAAAAAATCATTGAGAAAAACCGCAAAAGATAATATTGCGGCTAGCAGCAATTTAGCGGAAATATTAACAAAGGAATATCTTGCAATAGCAGAGGGTTCATGGCGGCTTTTTCAGTGCCATGAGTGCTGAAAATATCTCATGAAAAAATACTAAACCATATTCTTGACAAAATATAAAAAAAGGAGTAGTGTTTATATAATATGTCTTAACGACATATATAGACTATGATTTCATAAAGGAGTAATTGCATGATAGAGTTGATTATTTTAGGATTTTTATCTTATAATTATCCACTCACCTTATACGACATAAAAAAGGGAATGGAAAGAAGCACTGAATATTTTGCAAGTACAAGTCAAGGCGCAATACATCCGGCCTTAGTGAAACTTGAGAAAAACGGATATGTAACATCAAAAGAAGAAGTTAAGAATAACAGGGCAAAAAAGCTATATAGAATTACCGATTCTGGAAGAGAGCGATTCAGCAAGCTAATGAGACAGGATTTGGGTTCTGATAAATATAAGTCCACACAATTACTAAAGATGTTTTTCTTCAATGAGTTAACCAAAGATGAACAGTTGGAATCGATTAATACCCATATTAAGAACTTTAAGGATATGCAGCAAGATCTCGTTAACATTAGAGAGGGGGGTAAGCTGCGGCTTGAGGGAATGGGGTTATCTTTAGAAAACTGCAAGCCGGCAAAATATGAAGATGATGCACTTGAGTTTGGCCTTGCATATTCCAACTTTGTTATAAAATGGTTTCAGGATTATTTAAAAAAGATTGAGGAGGAATCATGAAGATATCAATTTTTGATTTAGGGAAAGATATAGGAAATGAATCACTGGCTCAAGAAATTCAGAATTATTATAGGAAAATCAATAAAGAAAACGAAGTGATTATTTATAATTCCAATGATACTGAAATAAAGGATTGTATAGGCTGTTGGAGCTGTTGGTGGAAGAGCCCTGGAAAATGTGCTTTGAACGATAATGCTTATCAATTGTATAAGGACTATATAAATAGTGATGAAGTAGTTATTATCTTTCATACAGAAAATGGCTTTATTGATGGCAAGGGAAAAACATTTCTGGATAGATTAATACAACATTATTTACCCTACATTAAATTAAGAAACGGCGAATGTAATCATTTGAAAAGATATGATAAATATCCCGTTATTAATTTCTATTTTGAAAAAAGTGGGTTGAGTAATGAGGAAGTAAATGTCATAAAGAATTATCTTGCCCGGACAGCATACCATTTTCAAAGCATTTGTAAAGAACTTTTGTATGAAAACAAACGCGTACAAACAGCTAACTTAAAAAGCACAAAGCCTATGGAAGAGGTTTTATCAAAGGAAGTTATTGAAAGAAAGCCAAATGGTAAATGGGTGATTTATAATGGCTCTCCCAGAGGCAATCATTCCAACAGTAAGCTGATCATTGAAAAGATACTTGTGGGAATGAAAGCGCAGGGAGTAGGAAATATAGAGGTAAGGAACCTGATAAATATAAAAGAACATAAAATGTGGGCTGAGAATTTCAGTGGCGCTGAAAATAATTTATTTGTTTTTCCCCTTTATGTTCATGCTATGCCGGGTTCAGTAATGAAATTTTTCCAACAACTAAAACCAATAAACAATAAAGAGATACATATGGCATTTTTAGTTCAGTCCGGCTTTCCGGAGGCCGGTCAGTCCTACTATTTGAGACCTTATCTTGAACTGATTACAAAAAGGCTGGGGGTATCCTTTGATGGAACAATTATAAAAGGCGGTGTGGAAGGCATTCAAATGAAACCGGAAAAAGCTAACAAAAAGTTCTTTGATCAAATGGAGTTAATAGGCAGAACCTATGCCGGCAAAGGAATTATGGATTTAACCTTGAAAAAAGAATATGCAAAATCTGAATACCTGCCAAAAGGTACACAATTACTATTTACTATACTTTCATTAACCGGATTGACAAACTACTATTGGGATTTTAATCTTAAGAAAAATGGTGCTTATGAAAAAAGATTTGCAAAACCATATACGGAATGAAAGCAAGGGGGGAGAACTATAGTGAGGCTTGAGAATCCTTCATTCCACTTGTATAGACAAAAATACTCAAGAATGGTATTGAATAGTCAAGTATATTTGCTATAATAGGAATAGCAGAATGATAAGTGAGAGTGATTTCTTTGAATAAATATTATGATATATATTTGGATTTAGTAAAGGATATAAAAGAAAAGAAATATTTGCCGGGAGATTTTTTGCCTGTTGAAATGAAGTTAGTTGAAAAATATCATGTTTCCAGAGAGACGGTCAGAAAGGCTCAGGCACTTTTGATGGAGAATGGCCTTATTCAAAAAAAACAAGGCCGTGGAGCCATTGTTCTGGATATTAATAAGCTTAAATTTTCCAGTTCCGGTCTGGTCAGCTTTAATGAAATGCAAAAAGAGCAGCATTTAAAAAGCGAAACAGCCATCTTAAAAAATAAGAGAGAGAAAATTTCAGGAGAATTAGCTAAAAAACTTAACTTGAGTAAAAAAACGGAAGTGCTTTCCCTTGAAAGATTGCGAAAAATAAATGGAGAAGCTATTATTTTAGATAAGGATTATTTAATTGCTGAAATTATTCCGGAGATTCCATTATCTGCAGCACAACTTTCCATTTACAATTATATTGAAAATGATCTGGGTCTGAATATTGGATACGCCAACAAAGAAATTACCGTTGAACCTGTGACAGAAGAAGACAAAATACTGCTGGATATTCATAATGATACCCATGTGGCGGTTGTCAGAAGTGAAGTTTATTTAGAAGATACAAGATTTTTCCAATATCATGAAGCAAGGCAGCGTGTGGATACATTCCGGTTTGTGGACTTTGCAAGAAGAAAAAATATAGTGGATTTTTAAATGAAATAAGGCTATGAAAAAAATAATTATTTTTTTCATAGCCTTATTTTATTTGCTGAGCATAATATTATTCATCTTGTAATTGCTTCTCAAAAATTTTCATTTTAGAAAATACAATTGTAAGAACAATAGTAATGGTAATGGAGGTTCCCATTGCCAGGAAATACACACCCCAATATTCCGTAAAGATAGAAAGAAATGCAGGTAATCCGGAGATTCCAATGGATCCGGCTTTTACTCCCGCAAGTGAAACAATTCCTCCTGCGACTCCGGCACCAATCATTGATGCAATGAATGGGAAGCGGTAGCGTAAATTCACCCCGAAAATAGCAGGCTCTGTAATTCCCAACCACGCTGAAATAGCGGCTGATACTGCAACGCCTTTCATTTTTTTATTTTTACAGATGAAGAATATTGCCAAAGCTGCTGCGCCCTGTCCAAGACTGGCCATTACCTGGATTGGCCAAAGTGTTGCATAACCAAGTGCCCCAATCATTTGTAAATTAACTCCTAAGAATAAATGATGCATTCCGGTAACAACAAGGGGAGACACAAGAGCTCCAAATACAACTCCGGCTATTACTGGAGAAATATCAAATAAACCAACAACTCCGCCTGTGATCAAGTTTGCGAACCACATTGTAACAGGTCCGATAATTGTAAAAGTAAAGAATCCGGTGATTAACAGTGTCAGAGGAGCAAGAAAAATCAGTTGGACCATATCCGGAATTTTCTTTGATAAGAACTGTTCAGTTTTTGCTAAAAGGAACGATGAGAATAAAATAGGAATTACTTGCCCCTGATATCCGATTTTCGCAATATTCAGCCCCAAAATATTCCAATATTGAACGTCCTCAGGTGTTCTCGCATATTGTGCGCCTGGCATCAATGCAGGGTTTATTAAAATAAGTCCAAGAACAATACCTAAAACAGGATTTCCACCAAACTTTTTAACCGCCGACCAGCCAACTAATGCAGGTAAAAATGAAAATGATGTACTGGCAATAACATTTATCATATTAGAAATGCCGGCCCAGCCAGGATGAACTTCTAAAACAGGCTGTTTATAAAAAATTCCCGGATTGGCAAGAAGATTGTTCAATCCCATTAATATACCGGCGGCAACAATGGCCGGTAAAATCGGGATGAAAATATCAGCCAGGACTTTTACACCTTTTTGAACAGGGTGCAATTTTTTATCACTCTCTTGCTTTACTTCTTCCTTGCTGGCTTCCTTTAATCCTGTTTCCTCAATAAGCGCAGCATATGCTTTGTTTACCAATCCCGGGCCAACAATGACTTGAAATTGTCCATTGGCAGAAAAGCTGCCTTTTACAATTTCTATTTTTTCCAATTCTTTTGTGTCAACCGCTTTCTCATCTTTTAAAATAAATCTTAACCGGGTGACACAGTGGGTTGCGGATGTTATGTTGGAAAGTCCGCCAATAGCATTAATGATTTGTTTGACTTGCTCATTTAAATCCATCGAAACTACCTCCTCCTTATTTATATGTCCTTTGAAATTTGACTAGACAAATTATAAACATAATTTAACATGATTGAATCATGTATGTCAAGATATACTTTCAAAAAAACATTGTAATATATGGATTTTTACTAATGTATTTTTTTGCCTTGCATAAAAGTATTGCTTTTTTTGAAAATAGTGAATATAATTACTATTAAGATTTGTCTAGTCAAATTTCAGGCGAACACCTTTGGAAATAAAAACATTTTAATTTCAGTTAAGAAAAGAAAGATAGAGAAGGAGATTGCAATGAAGCCAAATATTCTATTGATGATTTCTCATGATAGCGGAAGGAAATTTAGCAGCTACGGATACAAAGTAGATACTCCTGCGATTCAACAAATGTCAGAGGAGGGTATTCAATTTAATCAATACTTCTGCACCGCTCCCCAATGCAGTCCTAGCAGGGCGAGCATTCTAACGGGTCTGTATCCCCACAATAATGGAATGATGGGACTGGCACACTTAGGCTTCTGCATTGACGGAAGGCATACAACGTTACCTAAAGAAATGCAGAAGAACGGATATGAAACAACATTGATTGGATTAAGCCATGAAACGATCAACGAAGCCCCCCCTATTGAAAAACGGGTTTTTTCTTCAACTTATGATTTAGGATATGACAACTTTATTCCTGTTCCAGGTGACAGAGCTCCCAGAGTTGCAGAAGAAGTGATTACGTTCTTAGAAAACCATAAGGGTAATCAGGAACAGCCATTTTATCTTAATGTGGGTTTTTTTGAAACTCACAGGAGCTTTGATGAGTATGCACCGTATGCAGACAAATCGGAAGAAGTCAAGGTATTTGACTTTTTGCCGGATACGCCTAATGTAAGAAAAGATATTACATTATTTAACGGTTCTGCGAAAGCATTGGATGCAGCCATTGGAAAGATCAATCATACATTGTCAGAAACAGGATTAGATAAAAATACAATTGTTATTCTTACAACAGATCATGGAGTGGATTTTCCGGGAGCAAAAGGAACTCTAAAGAAAGCAGGTTTGGAAACCGCCTTAATTGTTGTTTTGCCCGGTAGTGAAGAAAAAAATACTCAAAAAGAAGCGCTGCTGTGTAATATTGATTTGCTGCCAACGATTTTAGATTTAATTGGAGCGGAAATTCCTGATAATCTGGATGGAAAAAGCTTTGCTCATTTGTTGAAATCAAATGAGGATGTTGGAAGAGAATCATTTTTTTCAGAGCTGACTTGGCATGACAGATATCATCCAATGAGAGGAATAAGAACCAGGGAATTCAGTTATGTAAAAAACTTCGCAGATGGTCCCAACGTGTACTTGCCCATAGATTCCCATTTGAGTTTATCTGGTGTTGATACCAGAGATAAATATTATATCCCCAATAATGAGGAAGAATTGTATGATTTACAAAAAGATCCTCTGGAGGAAAATAATCTCATCAATCATCCGGAATATCAGCATATTGCTGCTGAGCTTAGAAAGAAAGTAATGGATTGGATGGTTCAGACAAAGGATCCCCTTTTAAAAGGACCTATTGCCGGGACAGGATCAAAAAGATGGGAGAAGGAGATCGAAGAGGGACGGGCATACCCTGGAAGAAAGAAGTATTATGAGCTGCATCCGGAAGAGGAAGGAGTTCAATCATGAAAGATTTCAAAAAAAGTGTTGTGTATCAAATCTATCCAAAGTCATTTAACGATTCAAATGGGGATGGATTTGGAGATTTAAAAGGTGTAACAGAAAAGTTGGATTATTTACAGGAGTTGGGTGTAGATTACATTTGGCTGACTCCATTCTATGTATCACCGCAAAATGACAACGGCTATGATGTTGCGGATTACCGAAATATTGATCCTGCTTTCGGGACGATGGAAGATTTTGAAGAAATGGTAGCTGCCGCCAGGGAAAGAAATATCGATATTATGCTTGATATGGTATTTAATCACACCTCTTCTGAACATGCATGGTTTAAAAAGGCAATTGCAGGAGAGAAGAAATACCGGGACTACTATATCTTTAAAAAGAGTAAAGGCGGTAAGGAACCAACCAACTGGGTATCTAAGTTCGGCGGTTCTGTCTGGGAGCCTGTTGAAGGAACTGATGAGTTTTACCTGCATCTGTTTGACAAGACTCAACCGGACTTAAACTGGGAGAATCAAGAATTAAGAAAAGAAATCTTCGATGTTGTAAACTTCTGGATTGAAAAAGGGATTAAAGGATTCCGCTTAGATGTAATTAACCTTATTTCTAAGCCTGATGATTGGATGGACGATCATAGGGGGGACGGAAGACGTTTCTACACAGACGGTCTGAGGATTCATGAATATTTAAAGGAATTGAACAAAGAAACATTTGGAAAATATGATGATATTATCACAGTAGGGGAAATGTCATCCACAACTATAGATCACTGCAGCCGCTACTCCAATCCAGAGGAAAAAGAATTATCAATGGTGTTTAATTTCCATCATTTAAAAATTGATTATAAAGATGGAGAAAAATGGTCATTAATGGATTTTGACTTTGGGGAGCTTAAAAACATCTTTGATTCATGGCAAAAAGGAATGGCAGAAGGTAATGGATGGAATGCAGTATTCTGGTGCAACCACGATCAACCCCGCATTGTTTCGCGAATCGGGAATGATAAGGAATACCATAAGCAATCTGCAAAAATGCTTGCCACAGCCATTCATATGCTAAGAGGAACTCCGTACATTTATCAAGGCGAGGAAATTGGAATGAAAAACCCTTACTTTGATTCCATTGAACAATATAAAGATGTGGAAAGCTTAAATTATTATGAGATTTTACGGGCACAAGGAGTGCCAAAAGAAGAAGTATTAAATATCTTAAGCGTAAAATCCAGAGATAACTCTCGTACCCCCATGCAATGGAATGATAAAGAAAATGGTGGTTTTACAACAGGAACTCCATGGTTGTCCGTTGGAAAAAGCTATCAATCAATCAACGCCGAAACTGCTTTGGGTGATAAGGATTCTGTGTTCTATCACTATAAGAAGCTTATTAAGCTTCGCAAACAGTATGACATTATTGCATACGGAAGGTATGAAACTTTAGCAAAAGAGCATCCCAAAGTTTACGCATACATGAGAAGTTTTGAGGAGCAGAAATTAATTGTTGTAAATAACTTCTACGGAGAAATTGCCGAATTCCAATTACCCCAGGAAATAGATATAACCGGATATCAATCTAAAATTTTATTATCCAACTATGAAGATTCTCCTGAAGTTGCCCGTTCTATTTCCTTGCGTCCGTATGAATCAATCTGTTATCTGCTTGAGAAATAAAAAACAGAATAAAGAATAGACAAAATAAAACCGCAATTCCTTATAAAAAAGGACTGCGGTTTTTACTTGCAGTTTTGTATCAGGTTATAAAATCTGTGGTGAAGGTTATTTCCATTCCGAAAGCCAGGTCTTGTCATTTGCAATAGCAGTTACGACTTCCTCTCCGGATTTGAAATTATCAAAGGTTCCTTTGCTGATTTCGCTGATAGCCATACCTAACAGGTTTTCATAATAAGCTTCAGGTGTTATATCGGTTGTGGTCTGATGGAAGTGCTGCTGGGATTCCGTAGAGGCTATTCGCGCATATTCATTTTTAACTTGGGCTATGAGCTTATCACGATTCATGGCTTTTGCTCCTTTGCAAAAAAGATTGTTATTTATCGTTACCGGGTTTGTGGCGGCTGCCGGACTGCTTCTTCGTGTTTCGGCTTTCCCCATCTAATGCGCTCTCTGCCATGGTAGGGCCGCCATTGGCTTTTTTCTTTCGAATGGATTTTGGATCAAGTTGCGAGTCTTTTGACATAATGATTCTCCTTCATATTAGTAGGGTTATTATTTGCAGGTAAAAGGATATTATTCAGAAATATATTTGTGAGATTTAATACTCTTGTGTATACTTATATCAAGCAATCTTGTTAATCCAATACCCATATTTTAAGAGATCAAATAACAATACAAAAAAATCAGGAGGTTTATAGGATGCAGAAAATAATTCCACATTTATGGTACGACAAAGAAGCCATTGAAGCTGCCAAATGGTATGTAGAGCTTTTTGAAGATTCAAGAATCATCCATATCGGCACGATCCAGGATACTCCCTCAGGCGATGCGCAAACCGTTGACTTTCAGCTTGCAGGCATGAGGTTTTCCGCCATCAGCGCCGGGCCTTATTTCTCTCTCAACCCCTCCATTTCCCTTATGGTGGCCTGCAGCAGCCCGGAAGAGGTGGATATCCTGCATTCCCGTTTGTCCCAGGGCGGGATCGAGCTTATGCCTTTGGGAGAGTATCCATTCAGCAGACGGTATGTCTGGCTTCAGGACAAGTATGGTCTTAGCTGGCAGCTCATGCTGGATGAGGCGGTGGAAGAGCACCAGAAGATCAGGCCGACGCTGCTGTTTGCAGGAGATGCTTGCGGCAAAGGGGAAGAAGCCATGAATTACTACCTTTCCGTGTTCCAAGGCTCTGCTAAAGGATATGTGAACTACTATCAGGCGGGAGAGGCCATGGATGACAGGGCAAAAGTAAATTACGGTGAACTGAATATTCTGGGAGACCAGATGATCGCCATGGATCATGGACAAGGAGGGGATTTTACGTTCAATGAGGCGTTTTCCTTTATGATTCCTTGTAAAGACCAGGAGGAGATCGATTATTTCTGGGGCAAGCTTTCCTTTGTTCCTGAGGCCGAGCAGTGCGGATGGGTCAAAGACCAGTTTGGTTTATCATGGCAGATCGTGCCTGAGGATATGGATGAGGTTTTGGCTAACGGAACCGAAGAAGAAGTAAGACGAATCACAGCGGCATTTCTGAAAATGAAAAAGCTGGATATGGCTGCCCTTGAAAGGGCCCGGTCAGGGAAATAAGATAATAAAAACTATTTGCTTTCAAAGAGAAAATGGGGGAATTTCCATGGATATGGAATTCGGTATGCCTGCCTTAATTGAGCTTTCCGGCCGGAACCATTGCAGATGTGTGATCGAAACAAAAACCGCTGCAGCGCTTTGGCAGTCCTGCCGTTGGCTGGAAACTCATTTTAAATAATGTTCTTGACAAATAGTCAGCGCTGAGTATAATTATAGTCAGTACTGACTATTTTGTTTTCAGAAAGGTGAACCATATGATCCCTCTTTATATTATTGGATTACTTCAAAGATTCGGCCCCCAGCATGGCTACCAGATCAAGAAAATCATTGCAGAACAGCTTTCCGACTTTACCCAGATCAAGCTGCCTACCATTTATTATCATCTGGAGAAAATGGAAGCAGACGGCCTCCTTTCCGCAAACAGGGAAAAGCCTGGGGGCAGACCGGAAAAGACCATCTACGCAATTACGGATAAAGGAATCGTGGCATTTAAGAACATGATGGTAGGACTCCTGGAATTTGAATACCGGCCAACCTTCCCTTCAGACGGTGTTTTCTATTTTTCCGATTCTATTGAAAAAGCAGAGATCATAAGTCATTTAACGGCTTATACCCACAAACTGAAAACAGCCATATCCCATATAAAAATCCACAAGGAAGAAACCATGAATTTTGTACCGGATGAGCACAGAACAATGGTCCATATTATATTCAGCCATCATGAGCATCATTACCAGGCGGAACTGGATTGGGCGGAAGAATCAATAAAACGTTTGAATCAATAGGGGGAATGTATTATGACAAAGCAAAGGATCATAGAAACAAACGAAGGCATTCAGGATAAGCTGACCGTTGAGATTTTCGACAATTTTGCCAGAATCATGCGGGATAAAAGCTGGAACAATGTAGACAGCTTCATCAAAGCAGGGATCACAAAGGGAAAGGTACTGGAGATCGGCCCTGGTCCCGGATATGTGGGCCTTGAGTGGTTAAAGCGGTTTCCTGATGCCTCCCTTACGGGATGTGAAATAAGCCGTGAGATGATCCGGCTTGCAGAGAAAAACGCAAGGGAGTACGGATTTGAGAAGAGAGCAGACTACGTGGAAGGCAATTGCATGGAGATGCCGTTTTCAGACAATGTTTTTGATGCTGTTTTTTCCAATGGATCCCTTCATGAATGGGAAGACCCTGTGAAGGTGTTTCATGAAATAAACAGGGTCTTAAAGCAGGGAGGACTTTTTTGCATTACAGACATGCGGCGGGATGTCAATCCCCTGATCAAATGGCTTATTTATTTTTCAACCAAACCAAAGGAAATCCGCCCGGGATTTTTAACCTCATTTAATGCAGCCTATACGGTTGGTGAGATGGAACCATTGCTTTGCCGGTCAGAATTAAAAAATACGGTTGTCAGCAAGGAATTTTTCGGCTTATGTGTGACAGGAGAGAAGGCTGTTTCAGGTGGTGCCTGAAAATGATTGTGTTTTCCTTGCGAAAGCCATGAGCGGTCGGGGAGTATGGCAGGCCAGATAGGCCGGAACCGTCTGCCAGTAATGCATGGGAACCGGGCAGCAGGGCCGGATTTCTATTGAATATGATATAAGGCAGAGGGAAAGGTGATTGTGCATCCGCGCAATCACCTTTCCCTCTGCCTTAATTGTAACACACAGAATCAACAACAACAAGACTGTTTTTCTGATTTCAGTTGTGCTAGACTTTTTGAATGGCGGTTTAGGAAACAGCTTTTCTGCCGATTCTAAAAGAGAGGTGGTATTGGTGATGGAAAATAGCCAGTTAGAATTAGAATTTGAAAATACCAGGTTAGAACAGACCATAGCATTGGCAAAGGAACAGCTTGATCAGGCAAGGGAGCGCAACGAGGGAAATAAGTCGGCCATTATTTCTGCCAAGCAGGAATTGCGGGAGAATACTTCACACTCTATATCAAGCCTTTGGAGCAGCGAAGGCTTTGAGGCCCTTGCAGAATTGAACCAGTATGCCAATCCGATTACAGATAAAATCGCAGATTATGAAGCGGTGGAAAACAAGATCCTGCTGTTGGAGAGCATGATCCAATCTCCTTATTTTGCCCGGATTGATTTTCGGTTTGACGATGAGGATACATTTGAAAACATCTATATCGGGCGTTCTTCCCTGAAGAAAGACAGCACAAACCAATTCTATGTGTATGACTGGAGATCGCCCATAGCAAGTGTCTTTTACCGTTTCGTATTGGGGCAGGTATTTTATGATGCACCTGGCGGAAGGATAACTGGAGAAGTCAATTTAAAGCGCCAGTATGAAATTAACAAAGGAAAGCTGGATTATTTTTTCGATGCTGATGTACAGATCGTGGATGAATTTTTAAGAAAGCTTCTGTCCCAAAACACTTCTCCTAAAATGAAAACCATCGTTGAAACCATTCAAAGGGAACAGGATATTGTAATAAGGGATATGGAGAATGATTTGATGATGGTGCAGGGGGTGGCAGGCAGCGGGAAAACTTCCATTGCCCTTCACAGGGCTGCGTACCTGATGTACCAGGGCTTGTCCTCTAAGCTGTCCGCCGATAATATATTGATTATTTCCCCTAACTCTTTCTTTGAGCAATACATTTCCAACGTGCTGCCTGAGCTGGGAGAGGATCATGTGGTTTCCATGGTATTTGAAGATATTATTGCTTCTGTCCTGGTAAATGAACAGGTGCAGTCAAGAAATCAATTTCTGGAAAACTTGATCTCCAATTCCCTGTACAGGGATATAATAAAAAGCACCGTGGAATTCAAAACCTCCCGCCAGTTTCTGGAAATACTGGACCGGTTGATTGATGATCTGCCCCATCACTGGATGGACTTTGAGGATGTGTTCTATGACGGTGAGTGCATCATAAGGAAAGAAGCGCTGAAAGAGAAAATATTATCAGGAAGAAACGAAACTCCTTTGGGAATAAGGCTAAAGCTGATAGAGGAATATATTCTGGAGCTGATCAGCGAGTCCAAGAAATACCGTATCAAAAAGTCGGAACAGGTTCTGATAAAAGAAGAGATGCTAAAATTCATGAAACTGGACCTTAAGGATGTTTACAGAAAGCTGTTTCATGATAAAGAATATTTTTACAACCTGGCAGAAGGTCTGGAGCTTCCCGGCTCTATAGATGATATTCTGACCTTCACCCAGGAAAATCTGGATACCTGTCTGCTGTACTATGACGATGCAGCCGTCCTCACTTACTTGAATATAAAGATAAACGGGGTCAATGGATACAAAACCATAAAACAGGTAGTCATTGATGAAGCCCAGGACTATTATCCCCTGCATTTTGAAATATTCAATTTACTGTTTCCGAAAGCGAAATTTACGATTCTGGGAGACATTAACCAGACCCTTGAAAAAAGAGAAGATTTATCTCTATACCAGGAAATCGGAAGAATCTTCCATAAGAAAAAGTCCTCCCTTGTCACTATGGACAAAAGCTTTCGGTGTACAAATGAAATTTTAAATTATGGTTTAAGGTTCCTTGAGGAACGTTCGGAAATAAAGAGCTTCAACCGAAAAGGAGATGAACCCAGGCTGTATGAGGCAAAGGACCAGTTGTCATTTCATGATGAGATTATTTCTGAAGTAAAGGCTTGTCTTAAAATGGGGTATCAGTCCATAGGGCTGCTTTGTAAAACGGAAAAAAATGCCCTTTCCCTATTTGAGAGTATAAAGGGCAAGGTTGATATCCAATTGGTAAAAAATGGGAGTTCGGCAGATTTACAAGGTGTATTCATAATACCTGTGTATATGTCAAAAGGGCTTGAGTTCGATTCTGTCTTAATATGCGATGCTGATGCAGAAAATTATCACAGTGAAGATGATAAAAAGCTTTTATACATCGCGTGTACAAGGGCGCTTCACAGACTCAGCTTATTCTGCCAGGGAGAGGCCAGTCCCCTGTTGAAGGGAAAGGAATCGTAAGAAAGGAAAGTCAAAGCCAGTCCCAATTCCCGGATTTTCATCCCTTATCATGCCATACGATAACCAACCTGAAAACAAGGAGGAAGGATCCATGTCAAACGAAGAACTGCTCAATGTCCTGAAAAGACGATTTGAGGAAAACAGGAATCGTCACAAAGGCCTTGCATGGGAGAACCTGCAGGCAAGGCTTCAGGGAAATGCCGAAAAGCTTTGGTCACTGAATGAGATGGAAAGGACCGGCGGGGAACCGGATGTTGTTGCCTTTGATGAGGCAGCGGGCGAATACATTTTTTATGACTGTTCGGCAGAAAGCCCGAAAGGCCGCAGAAACATTTGCTATGACCGGGAAGGCCAGGAAGAGAGAGAACGGAAAGGGGTGCATCCGAAAGGCAATGCAATGGACATGGCGGCCGCCATGGGCATTGCATTGTTAACGGAAGAACAATATAGGGAGCTGCAAAAGCTTGGGAATTTCGACCGGAAGACATCAAGCTGGGTGAAGACTCCTTCTGATATCCGGAAACTGGGGGGAGCCGTTTTTGCCGACTTCCGCTACGGCCATGTTTTCCTGTATCATAACAGTGCGCCCAGCTTTTACAGCAGCAGGGCATTTCGCGGCTCCCTGAGGGTATGAAGTTTTTAAATTGGCTTCTCTAACTGATTTCTCTGATTTAAGTATGTAACATCGTAATAGTTATATGGATTAAAAACATGAGAAGTTTTTCGTGCTTTTAATCCATATACTTTTTAGAATGAAGCTTATCCATTATAAATCCAGTTGCATATATAATGCCGTGAGGGCAGGATTATCATTATAACGTTCAATATCATAAAACCCATACCGCCGATACAGTTGAACGGCGCTGTCCATAAAGGGAAAGGTGTCCAGCCGCATATGCTTATACCCTATTAACTTAGCATCATTAATGACTTGGTCAATTAATATTTTCCCAACATGTTTTCCTCGGTAGCCAGGCTTTACATACAGACGTTTTATTTCACAATAAACATCGTCAGTTTTCTTCAATGCAATGCAGCCCACAGCATCCTCCCCCAAATAAGCAAGATATAGACGGCCATTGGGGAAACCGTACTTTTCTTCAAAATCCAGCACTTCGTTGCTATAATTTTGTGCTTCAAGACAGCGTTTCACATCCTCACCTTGTTTGAGAATCATATCCGTATATTCGGTAAACAATTGGGAAACCTCATGCTGTCTGTCATATGCCAATACTAATCGAACCTCCACGTTTTATACCTCCTTACAAATTTCGATTTATAAATTATAACAAACTTCAGCATAAAAATATAGAGGCGCAAAAAGTATGAAGCCGCTGTACATGGATGGCCTTTGGAGATTCATTCTATCAATTATAAGAACTGCTTTAAAATAAGGAGTAAAAATTGTATAATTAGCTTGATCAGGGGGCAGCAATGGGCAAAGACAAGGATGACCAATAGCGCTGAATTATTTTTAAAGAACATATTGGTTCCGGGAGGCCAACGGACATATGAGCCGGCTTTGGAGGATTGCCTGGGCAAATATCAGAGGAACCTGGGAATCCATTGGATTATTCCCGGGCTGGGGATTTGAATGACCTGCCGCAGTGGCAGTCCGTAAATAATTTTGTGAGGTAAAGTAAAATGAATGAGATTATAATGCTGAATATAAGCTTTCCATATGAAAATGAAACCCGGACGATCCATCCGGTTTTATTGTTAAGCGCCAGTGATGTTGTTTTAGTGGATTGCGGATATCCCGGTTTCCTGCCTTTATTAGAGGAGGCAATGGAATCAAAGGGAGTCCATCCCGGTTCCTTAACCAAAGTAGTGATCACCCATCATGACGATGATCACATGGGAGCCTTATATGAAATCAAAGAAAAATATCCTGATGTAAAGGTTGTGGCCGGTTCCTTGGAAAGCGGGTATATTTCCGGTGAGAGAAAATCCCTGCGCTTACTCCAGGCAGAAGAAATGCTTGATGTGCTGCCGGAGGATCAAAAGCCCTTTGGGATCCAATTTTGTGAATCCTTAAGGAGAGTCAGGCCGGTTCCTGTGGATATAATGGTCAAGGCCGGGGATCATTTTGACTGGGCCGGCGGCTGTGAGATTTTAGAAACTCCTGGCCACATGCCGGGACATATTTCCTTATATTTTAAGGAGAGCAATTCCGTTATTACGGGAGACGCCGCAGTTATCCATGGCAATCAACTGGTCATCGCAAATCCACAGTTTACCCTGGATTTGAACAGGGCCAAAGATTCCCTTGAAAAGCTCATATCCTTAAACGGGGATCGTTATTATTGCTATCATGGAGGGATATTTGAAAACCGGAAAAATTGACCATGACCAAAGGCAGGCGCCCTATTGCCTGCACTGAATCATGTTCTTAAAAAGACGGCTTTTGGCGGCAAGAGAAAAGTATGATGATATTTTAACAATGCAGATCACTGCATTTTCCCAAAGCCGGATCGTGTAAAAAGAGAATAAGTTGAATCACACATCAGGAGGCCGTGTTTGCCGGGGGGATCATTACCGGAAAACACGGCCTCTGTTATCATTTTAATAAATGAAAACAGGGGGTGAGCCATAGAAATAACAGAGGATATACATTTCAAAGTTTGGCATGTCACTATTTGTTGAAATATGTCGATTTTTGTGGTAAATTATAGGAAATCAGGATATTATGACCGGATATTTATCAGGGAAAGAAGCTGGAAATAATGGGGTGTT
This sequence comes from Lacrimispora brassicae, assembly GCF_054772055.1. NCBI lineage: Bacteria > Bacillati > Bacillota > Clostridia > Lachnospirales > Lachnospiraceae > Lacrimispora > Lacrimispora brassicae. The sequence continues at coordinate 23,572 of NZ_BRYH01000049.1, forward strand.
AAAAGCAGTTTCAACGGATGGGGTTAGAGCCGAAGGCGATGCGAAGAAAATCATCAGAGAAATAAAGCTCTGCATCAGTATTTCAGGCAGAAATTCATATTCTCCCCCACCAGAATAGAGGGAAATAGATGCAAAAAAAGTTCAGCCAACAGAATAAGTACTATTTTTCGGAAAAGCTTAAAAGGCAGCTTGATCAGATATCCCGCCACCCATTGACTATTGTGGAGGCGCCATCCGGCTTTGGAAAGACCACGGCTGTCCGGGAGTATTTGAAAGAAAAAATTTCTCATGGAGCCTGTGAATATTGGTACACCTGCCTGGGGGAGTCCGCCACCATGGCGTGGCTGGGAATCTGTGAGCTGTTCTCCAATGTAAATGTTAAGGTAGCCGATGATTTAAAGAACATGCAGATGCCTACCATGGATACGCTGTTCTACATGACGGCTCATCTTCGGGATATTAAGTGTCAGACAGAAACATATTTAGTGGTTGATAACTACCAGCTTGTAAACTGTGATATTCCCCATGAGCTCATAAGTGTATTTTCCATGCATGGAAATCCGAAGCTGCATATGATATTCATCACTCAGCAATTAGAGGTTAATCAGCAGGTTTCCATTCACAATAATAATATTTATACCTTTGATGCATCGTCGTTTTTCTTTGACCGGGAAGGTACGGCCAGCCTGTTTCACATGGAAGGCATCCGCCTTGCCGATGATGAACTGGAAAAAATATTCATGAGCACCGAGGGCTGGGTATCCGCCATTCGTCTGCATATGATAAATTTTATAGAAACCGGTTCCTTTGATCCTGCCGCCGACATTGAACAACTGGTGGAAAGGGCGATCTGGAACAACCTTACGCCGGAAGAAAAAGATTTTTTTCTGTCGGTTTCGATTCTGGACAGTTTTACGGCGCGGCAGGCGGCTATTATGCTGAATCAGGAGAGTCTGCCTGAAAAGATTGATGAGCGTCTTAAGAATAACGACTTCATAAGATATTTGCCAGATAAGTACCGGTACAGCATGCACAGTATTTTGCAGGACTATCTTCGCAACCGCTTCTATAATCAGATGCCGGAGCATCACCAGAAGCGGATATTATGGAAAGCCGGAATCTCCTGTGCAGCCGTGTCCCAGTACTATCCGGCTTCCGAGTTTTTTTACAGGATCAGGGATTTTAACGCTATTTTGTCCCTGCCCTTCAGCCTTGAATATTTAGATAAACAGAGAGAAAAATACCAGTCAGAATTCCTTGTCAGGATCGTTTATGAATGCCCGGAAAAAATATTGTGCCGCCATCCCTTTACCTTGATCATATTTGGATACTATACATTGCTGAACGGGCAGTGGGAGGCTTACCGAAAGCTATGCTGCCTGATTAACAAGGCGGTTCACGTCAAAAGAGATTTCAGCCCCGATGAGATCCGGAGAATCTATGGAGAATATGAGCTTTTGGAGGCCATTGGAGAATTTAATGATATTTCCAGGATGAAGGAGGGGAAAAAAAGGGCATGGAAAATTTTGGGACAGCCTACGGAGGTGATCAAAGAAGGAACTCCGTGGCTGTTTGCTTCCCCAACTGTTTTAGGCATGTTCTGGCGTGAATCCGGGAAACTGGAACATGTGCTGATGGAAATGGAGGAAGGCAGACCCTTATACCGCAGGCTGTTCCAGGGGTATGGTGCCGGAGCCTTTCATGTGATACAGGCAGAGGCAATGCTCATGAGGGGGGAAGACGATGAGGCTGAAATTCAGTGCCATAAAGCCCTCTATGAAGCCCGCGGCAACCGGCAGGCCGGTATCTGCATCTGCGGAGAACTTGTTTTGGCCCGTATTGCCATCCTTCGGGGTGATGTGGAGAGTTATTTTAAATCAATAAGAAATATCCAGAGCTATACCAAGGAAAGTACCAGTCTTTATGTACTGCACATGGTGGAATGCTGCATGTCGGTTATAAGCATTGAACTGGGCATCAAGGATTACGTTGCTCCATGGCTTTATGACATGGAAAGCATTAAAAAGATGCTTTATGCACCTGTGGTCCCCCATGCCCAGATCATTTACTTAAAGCTTCTGCTCATGGAAAAGAGGTATCATGAGCTTTATGGTATTTCACAGCTCATCCTGGATACTTCAAAAAACCCAGGGGGAAACATTAAGTATATGCTGCCCCAGGTATATTATTTAAAATTTCTTGCCATAGCTAAATATAATAATGGAGATGATTTAAAAGCCCAGGAATATTTAAAACAGGCCCTTGCGGCAGCGCTGCCGGACAAGGTTTATCTTCCCCTTGTCCAGGATGCTGATGGGCTGATCCCTCTTTATAAAATGTTAAAGAGCTCTGTTTCGGACAAAGATGGCATCAATGCCGTAATTGAACTTGGCAAACGTTATGAAAGGGGGATGAAGATCATCAGAAAGGCTGTTATTTCAGATAAAACGCCCCTGACCCCAAGGGAAAGGGAGATCGCCCAGCTTGCAAGGGACCGTTTAAGTGCAAGGGAAATTGCCGATAAATTGTATATATCTGAGGCAACTGTCAGAACAATACTTAGGAGTGTATACAGTAAACTTGATATTCATTCGAAAACAGAGCTGGATACAAAGAAATTCTGATAAAAAACTTAAATATACTACATAATGGAGTATGAGAAAAAAAGTAATCTGCTGTATTCTGGATATAGCAGATTACTTTTTCATTCATGGAAAATCACATACGCTCCATAGGGGCAATATGATTCACTGATTCAGGTGTATATAATCGGTTAAAGACAATCAATTAAATGCCTGGTTACGGAAAGATAAACCAGTGCCGAGGTGGCTGCGATGAAAAATAAATATACCAGATATATAGCCGTGCAGACGGTGATTATGCTTATGATTTTCGTGACGATTATTTTTGTTCTTCTGCGTTCCCGGCAGTCAGAAAACAATTATCTTCTTTCAAGCATCGGGCAATCCGTGTCCTATTCTTTGCAGCAGCACATTGCCATAACGGAAGGTGTATTAACCTCCCTGGCTTATAATTATGAGATTGATGATCATATTGATAAGGGCAAATTTGATATTCTGGCAGCCAAATACATGGAGGAAAACCCGGACATTCTCTATATCCAGCACAAAGATAAGGATACGGTCACGGATATGGTGTATCCTGATGTTTTTGCTTACACCCTGGGCGTATCCACTAAGGGGCGTCCTGAGGTGGAGGAAGCCCTTGAAAGTGCCATTAAAAACAGGACGACAACGGCCAATGATCCCGTTATCCTCAAGGACACCAATAATCTGCTGGGGCTGGTGATACGGTATCCCCTTTATAAAGACAGTGAGTTTAACGGATTTTTTGTTGTGGTATTTAACTTTAATACATACATGGACAAGGTGATCAAAGAGGCGTTGCCTAATTCCTATCACATCAGCATTTACAATAAGAACGGAGGGTTAATCTGGGGAGATTCCCCCTGGAAGGACAGGGATTCCTTTATTATCCAGGTCCCGGTCATGGATACTTACTGGACCATGAAGCTTTCAAAGGAAGAGAGCAGCGTCAATGCCAACGGAGCGCTTATCGGTTTCATCTCGCTGCTGGTCCTGTTTTTAATGGGGATCCTTATGTATATGCAGATGGGGCTGTTCAAAAAAGATGAAAACCTCCAGCATCTTGCCAGCCTGCACAAAGAACTGGAAAGGCTGAAAGAAAGCTACACCCTGGCCCTTGACAGTGCCAATGACGCGCTTTGGGAGTGGAACCTTATTACCGATGAGATCATTACTTCCGATAAATGGATCGATATCATGGGAAATGCCCTGGAAGGCCATGGGCTTAGCGGGGTCTTGCAGAAAGAGACCATTCATCAGGAGGATTATCAGGCGGTACGTGCTGCCTTTGACTCCTGTTTAAAGGGAGAGACCCGGGAGTTTCACCGGGAATACCGTATCAGGAACAAGGACGGCACCTATACCTGGGTCTTAAACAGGGGAAAGGTCTATTTTGACGGGGAAGGCCTTCCCGGCAAGGTGGCAGGGGCAGTGTCCAATATTGAGGAGCGGAAGCAGAAAGAATCGAAGATCGAATACATGGCATTTTATGATACGCTGACAGGCCTGCCCAACAAGATGCAGTTTATGAGCACTCTTGAGGACACCCTGGGCGCCATAGAAGACACCTTGTGCAGGGATTCCATACTGATGATCGACCTGGATAACTTCAAGATACACAATGACCTCCTTGGGCTTGATTTCTGTGACCAACTGCTTAAGCAGGTGGGCGACCGGCTGTCACAGATCCTGGGCCAGGAAAATATGGTGGCAAGATTCGGCGGAGATGAGTTTTTAATACTTATCAGGGATCAGGAGAATATAAAAGGGGTGGAAAACCTCTGCCAGAACATCCTCAGTATCTTTGGAGCTCCTTTTGTACTGATGGAAAAGTCCGTTTATTTGTCCGTCAGCATAGGCGTTGTCCATTGCATGGAAGCCGGACAGACGGCAAATGATGTGCTTCGCAATGCGGATACGGCTCTTAACAAGGCCAAGGAAAGCGGAAAAAACCAGTATTGCATCTATGGCACACAACTGCATGATGAAATTATCAGAAAATCCAATGTGGAGGCATGTGTCAGAGAAGCCCTGGCAAAGGACGAGCTTCTCATTTACTATCAGCCCCAGCAGGATTTATTTAAGAATAGAATAAGAGGAGTGGAGGCCCTGGCAAGGCTTCACTCGGAAGAATTAGGCATGATTTCGCCTTTTGAGTTCATAGCGGTGGCCGAATATACGGGACTGATCATTCCCCTGGGCAACTGGATATTAAAAAATGCGTGTATGCAAGGAAAAGCCTGGATTGACAGCGGTTTTAAATTTGGAAAGCTGTCCGTAAATATCTCTGTACATCAGTTGCGAAATGAGAATTTTTATGATCTGGTAAAAGATGTTCTCAATGAGACCCAGTTCCCGGTAAATCAACTGGAACTTGAAATCACGGAAAGCGTTCTTTTGGAATTTTCCCAGAATAACATTGAAATTCTTAAAAAGCTAAGATCCCTTGGCGTCAGCATCGCCTTGGATGATTTTGGTACAGGGTATTCCTCCCTTAACTATTTGACAGTCCTTCCCATCGACATATTAAAAATTGACAAATCATTTTTAGGAAGGGCACTTGAAAGTGAAACGGAGCACCAGGTAATAAAAAGCATCACGGAACTGGCTCATGGCCTGAGCCTGAAAGTGGTGTCTGAAGGAGTGGAAACGGCTGAGCAAAGGCAGATTCTCAAGGATATGGGCTGTGATTATATCCAGGGGTATTATTTTGCAAAGCCAGGGGATGCAAAAAGTGTGGAAAAGTGGTTTCGGAGAGAACAATAACAACTGAGGAGGAAATGAAGTCATGGAGAAAAAAGGAATCAAACAATCCACTTTAAATTTTTTATTGGGAGGTTCAGCGATTTTTCTGTCGGTGATCCTGGTGATCTTAGCCATCCAGGTCATGAGCTCTTTTTTGGGGATGAGGGCTGCTGAGGAAAGAAAAGCAGAGTTTAAGCAATTAGGCATTGACCTTGCCAATGCATCCGATTATTTAACGAATGAAGCCAGGGCATACGTACAATTCGGGGATAAGGTACACTATGATAATTACTGGAGAGAGGTAAATGAAACAAAGACCAGAGATAAGGTGGTAGAACGGCTGAATGAGCTGGGAGCCCCTCAGAATGAGTTGGATCTCCTAGCTGAAGCAAAGAAATCCTCCGATACTCTGGTGGAGACGGAAGATAAAGCCATGAAGGCCGTGGAAAAGGGTGATTTTGAGGAAGCCAGACATCTCATGTTTGATGCCCAATACGACAGCGATAAGAGGGTTATCATGGCTCCTATATCCAAATTTCAGGAAACAATGAATGCCAGGGCTTCCGGTGAGATGAATCAGGCAGTCAGTAAGACTCAGACTTATATCATTGTCATGATCCTGCTGATGGTGTTTACGGCTGTTTTCAACGGTATAAGCCTGCTGCTTTCCCATGTTAAGATCATCAAGCCGATCATTAAGTTAAAAGACGATATGATAACGGCTGCAGAGGGGGATCTGTCACAGTCTGTCAGCGTGGCGGCCGACAATACGGAGATCGGGCAGCTTGCAATGGCATCTGCCACAGCCATTGAGACGGTTCGGAATATCATTCAGGAAATATCCCGCATTCTGACGGAAATGTCAAAGGGAAATCTTGCTGTTGAAATTAAAGGTGATTACAGAGGGGATTACACAGCCATTAAGACCTCCTTAAACCAGATCATCCAGTCTTTTAATGAGGTATTGGGAGATGTCAGGACGGCTGCGGATCAGGTGGCTTCCGGTTCCAACCAGGTTTCCGGCTCCAGCATTTCCCTTTCCCAGGGAGCAACGGAGCAGGCCAGCTCTGTGGAACAGCTTACGGCTTCCATTGAAGAAATTGCGGCCCAGACCAGGCAAAGCGCCGGATTTGCAGGTCAGGCCAATGAACTGGCGGATGCTGCAAAACGGAATGCGGAACACGGAAATGAGCAAATGAGAGGGATGCTTCAGGCAATGGAGGAGATCAATGATTCTTCCGCCAATATCTCAAGGATCATCAAGGTCATTGATGAAATCGCGTTCCAGACCAATATACTGGCTCTCAATGCAGCGGTGGAGGCAGCACGGGCAGGAGAGTACGGAAAGGGCTTTGCGGTGGTTGCCGATGAAGTGAGAAGTCTGGCGGTCCGCTCGGCCGATGCGGCAAAGGAAACCACGGATATGATCGGGAATTCCATTAAAAAGGTGGAAGGCGGTACCAGGATCGCAAAGGAAACGGCAGGTGCACTGATTAAAATTGTGGAGGATGTGGAAAAGGTGGCCAGCCTGATCGGAGACATTGCCATTGCTTCCAACAACCAGGCGGAAGGCATCGCCCAGATCAACCTTGGAGTGATGCAGGTATCCCAGGTAATCCAGACCAACTCTGCAACCTCTGAGGAAAGTGCGGCTGCCAGTGAAGAGCTGGCAGGTCAGGCAGAAATGCTCAAAGATCAGGTGAGCAGATTCCGGCTAAAGAGTGGGGGCAGGATTTAACCTCATCAAGCCGTAAAGGCCCCTTTCCCTTTGATGGATTTACGGTTCGTTATAAGGAGGCATGGAACATGAAAATATTGATTGTGGAAAACCATCCGGCCAGCAAGGATTTCTTTGAAAGATTTTTTGAGAGGTATGGAACCACCGGTTTGGCTGAGAATTGTTTGGAAACGCTGGATGCTTTTCTTATGGCACAAAACAAAGGGAAACCGTATCATCTGATCTTTCTGGGAGCCGGGCTGCCAGTGGAAGATGGAATAGAAATCATAAAGGCAGTCAGGAACATGGAAAAGCAGTACAATGTCCCTAAGGAACATCAGGTAAAGGTCATCCTGGCAGCAGAACTTGCAGATACAAAGATCCTGAAGGCGGCGCCTCTCCATGAAGGGGGAGCCTATAGGACAGAGCCTGTGGACATGGAGAAGTTAAAAGAGATAATGGAAATCATGGAGGTTATGGAGGAAAAAGAGAAAAATACTACAGAGCAGAGTATGAAAAAGAAGGATTTATTTTATAAAGTAAAGGCTGAAAAAAATCAGGCCCATGAGGGATATTTCAAAAGCGTGGAGGCCCAGCCTGATTATCAGTTAAAGGTGATCATGGAGACCGGAACCACCATTCATTTTGACTTTCGTCCCAGACTGGACACCGTACGTTTTGGAATGCTCAAGGATAAAGAATTATTCCAAAGTGTGCACACTGATGGGAATTATCTGATTTTCAGGAAAACCAACCGGATGCCGGTGAGAATTACCGCTTCTGAGTTTATGGATCTTGTCCTGATTGACCGCAGGAAATAAATCTGTAAAAGGAATGCGGAGAAATACGGAAGTAAAATATACTTAATATGTAAGGTATGTAAATGTATCCACTCTTACGATTGAACCAGAACCATGATGGATCATATTCTGAAACCGAAAGAAAAGGGGATATGGTTCAACAGGCTGCCCCATGGCAGAGGGAAACCGGAAGGTTCCGGCTGGATAAGGATACAGGCTGCACAGGTACTTCACAGTATCAGAGAAAATGCTGTGAAGGTAAACGAGAGCATTGTAAAAATCGATCAGGCTTCCGTGGAGCAGGCTGCCACGCTGCGCCTTGAGGTGGAAAAATTTAAGCTAAATACTGAAAAGTGAAAAGGTCGCAGATTGGTTAAACTGCCCGGCTTTTCATGGTGATTTATTTATCGGCTGCATTTCCGGCGTGGTTTAACCTGGATGCAGCCGATTTTGTATAAACAGATGATTACTGGTTATGTCTGAAGATGACTGCTTTTTTTGCGGCTCATAACAATAAGTGATCCGGAAGAACCTCCATAAGAAATTTCATAAATCTATTTGACCGTTCAGCAGAAATCAGATATAAATTTAAAGGAGAGGGTAGCAGATTCCAGACTGTGGCGTGCTCCTCCATCGTATATTAATAAAAAAGAAAATAAACTTATATAAAAAGGGCAGGACAATGGATTTCATATTAAGGTTTATTTAAGGGTTGTTTTGATTTACTATCATATATGGTACCTGGAGGTGAAAACGTGAGGTTTGAAGGTTTTAAATATCATATAGATGAAGAAAATTTAGATGACATGTATATCAGGGCAGTACAGGATGAATATGCAAAAATTGATGAAAGCTGGCTTTTGCTGCATTATAAAACCTCCGTTATCCTGGTTGTTTTTTCTCTTTTGGTGGAGATTGTAATGGGAATGATCCTGGTCAATTCCGATATGCTCTCAACAACGGTTCACAGATATTATATAAAATTTTTGATTGTACCAAGTGCCGTTAATTTCATTTGTATTGCGGTGGAAACACTGATCATGAAATCAAAGCGTTTTTCACAGAACCATAAAGTTTATTCCGTTTCCCTAATTTTCGTGGGGATGGGATTTGTTCTTTTTACGGTACACAGCACCTTCACGGCAACTTACTATATTTTTGCAATTGCCATCATGCTGACGGCGATTTATGCGGACTATCGTGTAACAAGTATTACGGCGCTGGCCAGCATTGCTTCCATCATTATTTCTGAGCTGTTTATGGAATGGGATGCGGATAAGGTCAGTATTTTTAAAAGCACCCACCGGATGGGGGATTTTCTGATTTCTCTTTTCGTATTGATCGCTTTTTCCATTGCCTGTATGGTGGTGATCCGGTTTGAGCGGAGAAAAAACAGTGCAGGCATAGAAAAGGAAATAGAACGGCAGCTTCTGCAGCAAAGTGTCCATATGGATGAAATGACCGGAATATACAACCGGAAAGCGTTCCGGGATGAAATGAAATATGTGGAAGACACGGCATCGGACCGGAGTTATATTCTCGCAATTGTAGATATTGACAGATTTAAAAATATTAACGACACCTGGGGACATCATGTGGGAGACCGCTGCTTAATAGAATTTGCAAAGATCCTGAAAGAATTTCGTTCGGATATGACACCCTTTCGTTACGGAGGGGATGAGTTCTGCTTATTGTTCTGTGATAAGAGCATGGAAGAGGCAGAGTCCATATGCGGGAGGATTCAGTTCAGAGTGAACCACCTGCTTTTTGAAGACTATCCAAAGCTGATGCTGACGGCCAGCTTTGGGCTGGCGTCAATATCAGAACAGGTTGATACGGTAAGGCTTTTTATTCATGCCGACCGTGCTCTGTATGAAGCCAAAAAGGTTCGTAATGCCATCCGTGTTTTTTAACCGATTACGGTTCGTACAGGGATCATTCAGACACAGCAGCTAAAATCAGGAGGTACCCAGAGCTGAAAGGGTATGAAGCTTTGCAGCCTGTTTCTGTCAGCTCTCCTTGCCTGGGGCAATTTCTTCCCTTATTCTTTCCCGGGAGATTTAGCCCTGCTGAAGGAATTCATCCAGCATGAGCTTTTCCACTCCCGCTAAAATGGCGATTCCGATTCCATGGGGGTCATTAAAACGCCACCCAAGCTGCTGATAATAGGAGCGGCTGAAGGAACAGCCGGAGCCCTGGCATACCCCGTAAAGATCGCCCCTTCGGCTGATCACCCGTTGCTTCATCCCTTTCCATGCCCGGTGAATGGCTGAAATGCTTTCCCTGCGCAGCCCTGGGTTTAAGATCCCCAGCCGGATCCCTCTGGAGAGAGCACAGATGAACATGGAGGTGGAGGAAGATTCTTCATAAGTGGAAGGATCGTCCAGAATCTGATGCCACAGGCCGCTGCCATCCTGAAATTCAATGACAAGCCCTGTTTCTTTTCCTGCCTTCTTTTCACAGAGCAGGATGACCTGATGTCTTCCTATGGGCAGGGATACTTCCTTTTCAAAGGCTCCCTCCACCCATTCCAGGGATAGAACCCCGTTAATATAGATCTTAAGGGGCTGGCTTGACCTTCCCTTTATCAGGATTTTGCCGGAATCTCCATGAAAGAAGCTGCTTTTGGCAGCAGCGGTTCCCTGGCTGTCCGGGCCGAAGACCCGGGATAAGGGGCAGGAGGAAACAGGCTCCTCATACTGTTGCCCTGGAAACCATGAAAGCCCTTCATAAGAACCGCTGATAAGGGCGGAGGCATCCACTGATTCCCGGCTGGCAGGAGGGCTGTAGATAAAGCCTGCCTGTCCTTTTCGTTCCGCCAAAGGCGCCGTAAAATGAGAGGGCTGCCATTGGGGCTGTGCATGGCGGAGTAGGAGGCCGAAACCCAGTTCTGTTTTTTCTGTTTCCAAAAGAAAGTGGTTAAGGCCTGTCTGAAGGGGAATGGAAAATGTACAGCACGATTTAAAGCTTTCCTGAGGCGGGGCGGAGTGGAATACTTTTTCTCCGTTTACCCAGCAAACGGTTGGACCGCAGCATTGAATCTGAAACTGGGAAAGGGTTTGGCTGTGGCTGTATAAATCTCCCGCCCCACAGCAGACCTCTCCAACGTCCGCCTGGGAAAAACGGCTGCCAAAGTCGAATTGATACCATCCTTTTGTATCACATGTGATGCCGGAGGTAAAATCCAGCCGGTACTGATAGGGCGCCTGGGGGTTTTGCCCGATAAAACGGTTGGCCATCAGGGCGATTACTTCACGATCTCCCTCTCCATATACGTGGAAAGCGCTTTCTTCCCAATGAAAGTTATTGCTGTTGCTGACTTTGCTGCTTTCGTAGTTCATAAGGGTTTCCTCCTGCTAAAAGAATTCGTTTCATAAAAGGTTTCTTGGACTCTATATTTTATATTATAATGGGTTATAGTATTATAAATCTTATGTAATTGGGACTTTTTTTGATAAAATCATACTTTTGGCTACTTCTGTGAAGGTTGGAATGGAATGGGAAAAATTGTTATAAAATTGTCTTTAACTATTATAAAGAAGATGATAGAATAAACATGTCATTCTGATATGATTAAGTACACATATCCTTTCATTAGGGCTGAGATAAAATATTGAAAAATGGTTAAAACAGGAGGAGTTTTTATGAAGTTTTGCTGGAGCACTTTAAACGTTAAGAATTTAGAAGAATCAATTAAATTTTATGAGGAGATCATAGGCCTGAAAGTGGTCAGAAGATTTCCTGCAGGTCCTGGTACTGAAATTGCATTTTTAGGTGACGGGGAAACACAGATCGAATTCATATGCGGCGGAGACAGGGAGATCCATGTGGGAGACGATATCAGTTGGGGATTTGAAGTGGAGTCTCTTGATCAGACCCTTTCCCTGGCAAGGGAAAAAGGCGTGGCTGCTTTAGGAGAACCGGTACAGCCAAATCCTCAAACGAGATTTGCCTTCATAAAAGATCCCAATGGCATGAGAATACAGCTTGTGGAGAATCTGGGGTAAGGAATGGAAAAAACCAGGCAGCGGCGGAAGCTGCAGAGCAAGGAGCAAAACATATGAAGCATTTGATTGATAAACTGTATGAAACTCATAACCTGGAAAAGGACGAGTTCATTGATCTGCTGGAAAATTATGATAAAGAGGCCAGCGAATATTTATTCTCCCTGGCCCGTACCTACAGCCAGGATCATTTTGAAAAAGAAGTTTATATCAGGGGACTGATCGAATTTACCAATTACTGTAAAAACGACTGCTATTACTGCGGTATAAGAAGAAGCAATAAAAATGCAAGCCGGTACCGCCTAAGCAAAGAGGAGATCCTCTCCTGCTGTGAATCCGGGTATGGATTAGGCTTTCGGACTTTTGTGCTTCAGGGAGGAGAAGACCCTGCATTTACCGATGAGGTGGTTGTGGATATCGTAAAAACCATCCGGGAGGAGTATCCGGATTGTGCCATCACCCTTTCCATAGGAGAAAAAACCTATGACCAGTATTTGAAATATTATGAAGCAGGAGCAAACCGTTTTCTCCTCCGCCATGAAACGGCTGATGAGGAACATTATTCCCTTCTTCATCCAGATTCCCTTTCTCTGGATAACCGGAAGGAATGCTTAAGGAATTTAAAGAAGATCGGTTATCAGGTTGGCACCGGTTTTATGGTAGGCTCCCCTTACCAGACCCCACAGTGTCTGGCTGAGGACCTGGAGTTTATCAAAGAGCTGTCTCCCCAGATGGTTGGCATAGGGCCATTTATTCCTCATAAGGATACTCCCTTTGCCTCCTTCCCGGCAGGAAGCGTTGATCTCACCCTGTTTCTCATAGGGATTATAAGGCTGATGCTGCCCAATGCACTGCTGCCCTCCACAACGGCATTGGGGACTCTTGACCCTAAGGGAAGGGAGAAAGGGATCTTATCAGGGGCCAATGTGCTGATGCCCAATTTATCCCCCATTGGCGTCCGGAAAAAATACGAACTGTATGACAACAAGATCTGTACCGGAGAGGAAGCGGCAGAGTGCAATGTCTGTCTGAGAAACCGCGTCGCTTCCATTGGTTATCAGGTAGTGGAAAAAAGAGGCGATTATAAAGAATGAGCCTGCAATAGCAAAAGCTATCCAGTGAAGTCATAACGAATATACCTACTTTAATGAGGAGACCAGCAATGAAGAAACGGCTATTTTGGATAGCGGTGGGACAGTTCATCTCAGCATGGACCTATTGCCAGATACTCAATGCAAATAATCTGGTAGCTGCCGGCTTTGGAGGCCTTGCAACGGTTATTAACCGGATGACAGGGGCAAATGTTCAGATGCTCCTGATTATAATGGCGCTGCCTGTTTTCTTATGGGCATTTTTGGGATACGGCAGGGATCAGATTTTTTATGCCGCATTCAGTTACTTTATCTTTACCTTTTATGTGGGGATCGTGACCCGGTATCTCCCTCCCGTACATACAGATTCCATTGCAGCGGCCGTCAGCGGCGGTGTTGCAGGCGGAATCGCCGGGGGCCTTGTTATGAAGCAGAGGGTTGCCAATGGCCCGGAAGCCATTGTTGCGTTGTACTTAAAAGAAAAAAGGGGTCTGTCCATTGGGACGTTTTACCTGATCATCAATACGGTGGTCATATGTTCTTCCATCGTTTACGGAAATATGACCATCATCATTTACTCCCTGATCTATACGTACGTACAGAGCATTGTAACGGATAAAGTGATCATGGGGCTTGAAAAGTATTATACGGTGAACATCATGTCGGACCAGTATCTGGAGATAACCCAGTTTATCCGCAAGGATCTGAATCGAGGGGCCACTTTTATACAGGGCATGGACACTTCCAATGTTAAGAAAAAGATGCTGGTTCAATCCGTAGTGAATCAGCAGGAACTGATTGCAATCAGGGAATTTGTAAAAGCGTTTAAAGATGACAGCTTTATATGTGCAAGCAGAAGCAACAGCATTATAGGAAGAGGATTTGATGTTGAATAGGTAAGAGACCGGACCATATTTTAAGGCAGAGCAGGCAGGTTTTTATTGGCCTGTATCTGCCTTTTTCATTGTCTTCCCGGCATGTTTCCGTCTGCCTTCCCTTAAAACATTGGAAAGGTGGTCATTTTCTATTGATTTTACTCTATCAATAGCCTATACTATGCTCACAAAGTGAACATGTATTAGTACGAAAATGCGTCTGAAAATACTGACAAAAGATCAGGACAGTATCCAAACCTTGTAAAGGGAGGTTTTGAAATCAATGTTGAATATATTTGTTTGGTTCATGCTTGCTGCAACCATGGCTTCCGTGGTGCTGATGGTATATGCTGTTGCAAACCATAGCTCCGACCGGTCATTTTTTTTGATTTTTACTTCCATCTGCACCTTTCTGTACTTAGCCGGCTACCTGCTGGAGATCATTTCTACCACCCTGGAAGCCTCCTTTATGGGGATCCGGGTACAGAAAATGGGAACGCCGCTGCTTGTAGTCTTTCACTATCTTTTCGTGCGGGATGTTTATGGAGAAAAACGTTTCAGCGCCAGAAGGTACTGCCTTCTTTTGGCACTTCCTATGTTAAATATGTTCACTGCACAGGCATTTCCCCTGGTGCGGCTGCATTATACGGATATTGAATATTTTTTCAATGGATATTTTGCCAATTGCCAGGGGCATCCGGGACCTATGAGCTATGTGGCCAATGCTTATAACTTTTTTCTGATTTTTCTGAATATCCGGCGTATTCTTTGGCACTTAAGGAAAGGCAGCAGGCTGCAAATGCGTCAGAGCATTTGTCTGCTGGTATCAATCCTGATCCCCCTGTTTGTTAATATTTATCACGCCCTTACCTATGATCACCTTCGGCCTGATTTAGTCCCCTTTGCAGTTTTTCTTTCTCTGGTCCTGCTCCTTTACTCTGTCAGAAATCAAAACCTGCTTAATGTAGTGCCCCTGGCACGGGCCCAGGTAATTGAGTCCATGGCTGATGCATTCATAGTCTGCGGCAAGGATTACAGTTATCTGGATGCAAACCAGGCGGCCAAGGAACTCTTCCCTGAACTGAACACCCTGATCCCCGGTGATCCCATGGAGAAGGTAGATCGGTTTGAGAGCGAGAGCGAATTGTGCCTTCAGATAAACCGGGAGATGCGGTTTTACGAGGTGACCCAGACCCACATCAGGCAAAGCAGCAAGGACAGCGGGATCTGTATCGTCTTCCACGACATCACGGAAAAAGAAACACAGTTGAAACATTTGTATGGCAAGGCGACCTTTGATCCTTTGCTCCATATTTACAACCGTGCCACCTTTTTTGATCTGGCCGGTTTTATGCTGGAGGCCGATGAAGCCAAAAGCCGCTCCTATGCTCTGCTGATGATTGACCTTGACCGTTTTAAAATGGTAAACGATACTTACGGTCACCCTTCCGGGGATATTGTTCTGGAGACCATTGCCGTCATGGTGAAAAACCATTTCACCAAGGAGGACATTGTGGGCCGCTACGGCGGTGAAGAGATCGTGGTCCTGCTGGATAACGTCTCTGTCGGCCAAATGTCTGACAAGGTGGAAAAACTCCGTGCAAACATTGAAAACAAAAGAATCTCCTGCCATGAGTGCACCATTCCCATGACCGTCAGCATTGGGATGGCTCATTCTCCTGCCGGAAACGTTCATTCCCTGGAGAATATGATCGCTCAGGCAGATTTAGCCCTGTATGAGGCCAAAAACGGAGGACGCAACCGTGCCTGCCTGTGTGGAGGGATGGAAGCGTCCTTATGATAGTAATATTAAGTCAGTTTAATGCGGTAAGCAGTGGACTGGGGCGGAATGCTGGCGGTCTGGAAGTTGGCATGCTCGATCCTTACGGTCTGCCCTGGCTGCAGGGCGCTTAATGGAATGGCATTGCCGTTCTTATCCAGGATTTCCGTAGCCTGGGAGACTACAAATCTCATCTGGTCTGACACATCATCGGGATTGCCGGTATAGAGGAAACCGTGTTCAACATCCAAAGAAGCAATTTGGTCCGTTGTAATGCGAAACAGGGGTCTCTGCATGAGTGCAACGATCCGGTATGCCTTTGATTGAGGGGGAATGCTTTTCGTCATGGCAGAGGAGAACTCGGCATTGACCCACATCCCCTTTCTGATGTTGCATAGGGTGATAGGGTCGCCGAATTGATTTATTAAGATTGTGTCCCAGCCTACGTTTAATTGGAGGAGCTCAATAAAGACCATTTCTTTCTGGCCGGGGGAGGCGTAAGAAACCACGATATAACCGGTCCTGCTATTGGGAGTATATATATCTTCTACAAGGGCATTATCCATGCGCAGAATGCTTCCGACCTTGCTGATGCTTCCTCTCTTGCCTGTATTGGTATTATTCATATAAATCCCCCGAAAGGCATGTGATTTAATTAATATTATATGCTGCTCCAGGGAAATATTCCGAATTTATATAGGGGAGGCGAAGTTTCGGGAGAAATATAATTGTCCTTTTTAGATGGGCGTGATATTATAAGATGTATGATACAAATTAATGAGAGAGTTCAGAAAGGAGAAACATGAATAAGAATTCAATCACCCCTTTGTACCAGCAGCTTGCAGATGATATTAAGCAGCAGATTCTGGAAGGCAGATTAAAGGAAAATGACAAGCTTATGACGGAGCAGGAATTCAGCCAGACCTATGATGTCAGCAGGATCACGGTCAGAAAGGCCATTGAGATACTAGCTGACGAGGGATATGTGACAAAGCACCAGGGGATCGGCACCTTTGTTGCTGCAAAGAAGCTGAACCGGGTCATGAATAAGCTTTTAAGCTTTACGGAGATGTGCGAAAATGACGGAAAGACCGCGTCTACGGAGATGGTTTCCCTGGAGTGGACATCGGCCTCAGTTTCCATCAGCCAATATCTTCAGATAGATGAAAAAGACCGTGTTTTAAAGATCATCCGGATCCGCAAAAGTGATAAGGAACCGGTCATGCTGGAAGAAGGGTATTTTCCGTCTAGGTATTCCTATCTCATGGGGGAAGATCTGACAGGCTCCGTGTATTCTGTTCTGCGCCGTCATGATACCGTGCCCTCCCATGCGGTAAAGACTGTGGAAATATGCTATGCAACCAAAGAGGAAGCAGGATACTTAAGGGTGAAGGAAGGCCAGGTCCTCTTATTGCATAAAGATCAGGTGATGGATGAGGAAGGCCAGGTCATCCATTACAGCAAGCTGATCATCAATCCGGAGCGGTACAAGCTGACTATCTTTACGTGAACGGGCCAAATGAACTTAATAAAAGAAATTAACTGCTTAAATGACGAAGAGTTTAAGAAAATAAAACTTTATTTTCTTAAATGTTCGTCATTTTTACTATGAAAAATAGGGATATGCTTAAACCTTGGGATAAAACAGACAATAAAATAAAAAAAGCTATTGCAAAATATAGTATATCATAATATAATGTATTCAAGTTGTAATATAATGTATGCATACAACACATAACCGTAGCAACTATTTTACCGGATACAAGAAAGGAGAGTCAATTATGAAAAAAAGCTTAAAAAAAGCTATGTTTGCAGGCTTATCCTGCATCATGGCAATGTCCATGACCGCCTGCAGCGGCAATACCAGTGAGCAATCCCCTTCTTCCAAAGCCTCCGCCGAATCCTCCCAGTCCGCTTCCGGGGATACAGCAGCAGCCCCAGCAGGAGACAAGAAGGTCATCAAGTTGTTCCACCGGTTTCCTGATGATCCCTGCAACTCGTTTATTGAGAAAAAGGTAGGAGAATATGAAGCAGCCCATCCGGATATTGATATCCAGATCACCAGTGCCCAGAATCAGCCGTATAAGGAAAAGATCAAAGTGGTGGTAGGCTCTGATGAATGTCCTGACATTTTTTTCAGTTGGGGCGGTGAGTTCTCCCAGCGCTTTATCCGTGAAAACCTGATCCTGGATCTGACAACCTACATGGAAAAGGATACGGCATGGAAGGACTCCCTTCTGCCAACCCAGATGGTGGAATATACCACTGATGACGGGATGATTTACGGCGTTCCCTTCCGTCTGGATGGCAAGCTGTTTTTCTATAATAAGGATATTTTTGAAAAAGAAGGTCTTCAGATCCCAAAGACCTGGGATGAATTCATAGCTCTGTGCGATAAGCTGAAAGGGGCCGGGATCACACCCATTGCAGAAGGAAACCAGGATCAGTGGCCTGCCTGCCACTATGTGGGCACATTAAACCAACTGCTTGTGGCAGACGATGTAAGAGCAAAGGATTACAATCCAAAGACAGGGGAATTTACTGATCCCGGTTATGAGAAGGCCCTGGAATATTACCAGCAGCTTGTGCCTTACATGAATCCCGGCGTCAACGGACAGACTCATGATATGGCAAGGCTTGGATTTACCCAGGGACAGACGGCCATGCTGTATGCGGAGCTGGTGGAGATTACCAACGTGAAGCAGGAAAACGGGGACTTGAATTGGGGAATGTTTAACTTCCCGGTTGTGGAAGGCCCAGGAAATCCCGATCTTCTCACCGGTTCCCCGGAAGGCTTTGTTGTCTCTTCCAGGACCAAATACCCGGAGGAATCCGTTGAATTCTTAAAATGGTTCCTTGGACCGGAAGTGGGAGCCGCCCAAGCGGAAGAGGTAGGCTGGTTCAACGCTTCCAAGGGTGTTGATGCAGGCCTTAAGGACCCGTCTCTCGTGGACGCATATAAGGCCATTTCTTCTGCAAAGGAAATGGGGCCATGGTTTGACAGCTCCCTGTATTCAACCGTATGCGATACGTATCTGACCGCTATTTCCGATGTCACCAATGGAGACGTGACTCCGGCGGAAGCCATGAAAAAGGTTCAGGCAACGGCAAAGGAAGCTCAGTCACTGGTCCATTAGCTTTATACATGAATGTCAGCTTAACAGGGAGCGTATGACGCTCCCTGTTCACGAAAAAGGATGGGATCCCGATGAAAAGAAAGAAATTCGTGCCATACCTGTATGTATTGCCGGGGCTCCTCATGGTTCTGGGCTTTGTATACATTCCTATCATAGTCAACTGCATATACAGCTTTTTCCGGCTGTCCTCCTACTCAGCCACCATGAAGTTTGTTGGACTGGATAATTTCAGGCGTTTGTTTACCAATGAAGTATTTCCCATCATGATGCGAAACAACGTGTATTACTGCGTCATATCCCTGGTTGTTCAGGTGGGCTTTGGAACGGTTCTGGCCCTTTTGCTGGAGAGCAGGCTCACCGGCAGGGCAAGCGGGTTTTATAGAAATGTCTATTTTATACCATCCCTGATTTCCCTGACAGCAGTAGGGCTGATGTTTAATTTCGTTTATTCCCCTCAGGTAGGTCTTTTAAACACCTTCTTAAAAAATGCAGGACTTTCCCAGTTCCAACAGGTCTGGCTGGGAGATAAAAGGCTGGCTATCTTCTGCATCATAGCCATGAGCCAGTGGCAGTTTACCGGCTATATCACTCTGCTCATGGTGGTGGCTTTCCAAAATGTGCCTGTGGACTACTTGGAGGCGGCCCTCATTGATGGAGCCGGGCCGGTGAGAAGGGCTTTAAGTATCTCCCTTCCCCTTGCCAAGGAACAGCTTCTGGTGTGCTCCATTATTACCATCATCGGCGCATTTAAATTATTTACCGAGGTCTATTCAACCACCAGCGGAGGCCCTGGAAACAATTCCCAGGTACTGGGTCTGTTTCTCTATCAGAATGCGTTCCTCCATGACGATATGGGCATGGCGGCTACCACAGGGGTATTGATATTTGCCATAACCCTGACTGCCTCCATTATACAACTGAAGGTTTCAAGGTCCGGTGAGGCATAAAGGAGGAATGCAGGATGAAACATTCTGACAATTCAAAGGTTTTTCTATTAAGGGTATTGCTGCATATGTTCCTGGTTTTTCTGGTATGCGTCATTCTTTTTCCGGTCATGTGGCTTATTTTAAACTCATTAAAAACCAACCAGGAGATGTTTTTGAATTCCCTGGCCCTGCCGAAAAAATGGATGGCAGTCAACTATGTGACGGCGTGGAACAAGGGGCTTTTTAGCTACTTTAAGAATTCCATTCTGGTGAGTGCGGTATCCCTGGTTTTTATCCTGTTCATCAGCTCTTTTCTGGCTTATGGACTGACCAGGTTCCAGCTTCCCGGCAGCACCTTTCTCTTTTTCCTGGTGCTGGGAGGCATGGCCCTATCCGAGCAGGTTGCCCTGGTTCCCCTCTACAAAATTTTGCAGTCTGTGAAGCTTTATAATACCCAGTGGGCGATCATCCTTCCTTACGTGGCATTCCGCATTCCATTTACCATGTTCCTGCTTCGTTCTTATTTTATCGCCATCCCAAAGGAACTGGAGGAAGCGGCCATTGTGGATGGCTGCAACAGCCTGCAGCGGTTTTTCCTGATCATTGTCCCCGTCAGCAAGCCGGTCCTGGCTTCCTGCGCCATCGTGAATTTAAACTTTGTATGGAACGAATTTCTGTTTGCCAATGTATTTCTGGAGAGCAAGTCCATTATGACCATTCCTCTTGGGCTGATGGCGTTCCAGGGAGATTTAAAGTCGGATTACGTGGTCATGCTGGCCGGTATTCTGATCGCCTCCCTTCCCATGGTGCTTTTGTTTCTGTGTATGCAGAGGCAGTTTGTCCGCGGGCTTACCCAGGGGGCGGTGAAGGGATGACTATGCTGAAGGCGGACTATCACGTTCATAGCATTTCTCCTGATACAGGGGTCCCTATGGAGAAAATGTGCAAAAGCGCCATAAAAAAGGGACTGACAGAGATGGCGTTTACGGATCATTATGAGTTTTATGCCCATGGGATCGTGAAGGAGTATTTTAATGAGGAATACTTAAGGCAGTACTGGAAGTCCCTGGAAAGGTGCAGGGAAAAATTTGAAGGGCAGTTGGTGATACGGCAGGGGCTGGAGATCGGGCAGATGCACTTATGCCCGGAGAAGGCATTGAAAGTCATTTGCGCATATCCCTTTGACTTTATTATCGGCTCCCTTCATAAGATCGAAAACATCGATGTCAGCCAAATGGAATATACGGAAAAAACCATGCCCCAGATTGCGGAAGCATATTACCGCCACTTATTAAGGCTGTCGGAGGTGGAGGAATTCGACTGCCTGGGACATTTGGACTTAATTAAGAGGCATTCGGCAAAAAAAGGGCTTCCCGATTATTATGACAGACATGAGAAGGAAATAACAAGGATCCTTAAAAACCTGGTTGCCAGGGGAAAGGGCATGGAAATCAACACCTCAGGAATCCGGCAGGAGGCAGGGGAGTCCATGCCGCCATTAAGAACGGTGAAGCTGTTTGCTGAGCTGGGAGGAACGGTGATAACGGTTGGATCGGATGCCCATAAGCCGGAGGATGTGGCGGCAGGTTTTCATGAGGCGGAAAAGCTTTTAAAAGAAGCAGGCATCAGGGAAGTCACGGGCTTTAAAAGGCGGCGGGGCTTTCCTGTAAAGATATAGGACTATGAGGGAAAAAGGAGAACGAACCATGATCAGAGTATTAGGCTTGGGAGATAATGTGGTGGATAAATACATGCACATAATGACCATGTACCCGGGAGGAAATGCCTTGAATTTTGCGGTGTATGCCAATCTCTTTGGCTATGAAGCGGCGTATTTGGGAAATTTCGGAGATGACGGGGAGGCCCGGCACGTATATGAAACAATCGCTGCCCTTGGGCTTGATGTTTCCAGGTGCCGCTTCTGGAAAGGGGAAAACGGCGCGGCTAAGGTAAAGCTGGTGGACGGAGACCGGGTATTCATAGGAAGCAATAAGGGCGGCGTTTCCATGGAACATCCCCTGGAGCTTACCAGGCTGGACAGGGAATATATTGCAGGGTATGACATAGTGCATACCAGCATTTTCAGCTATATAGAAACCCAGCTCCCGGTTCTTAGGGAAGCGGCAGCATTTCTTTCCATGGATTTTTCCAACCGCGCCTCTTCAGAATATTTAAAGGAGACATGTCCTTATATTGACTGCGCCTGTATCTCCTGCGGGGAAGACATGCCGGAGGAGGAGATACGGGATCAGATAAATTCCATCATTTCCTATGGCTGCCGCCATATGGTCATGGCCACCAGGGGGGCAAAGGGAGCGTTTGTGTATGTGGACGGAAACTTATATGAACAGCCGCCCTGCCTGGTAAAGGCTAAGGATACCATGGGAGCGGGGGATTCCTTTATCACCTGTTTTTTGATCAGCTATCTGGATGGAATGAAATATGCGGTGGATTTTCCTGAAAAATCCGGGAAATCCGGCATCACTGGAGCCAAGGAGTATAAGGATCTGGTCATAAAAACCAGCCTTTACAAGGCTGCTGTTTATTCCTCCCAAAACTGCCAGAAGGACGGTTCCTTTGGATTTGGAACGAAATTTGAAGAATAATCCGGTGTATATAAAAAGCCCTGTAAGACAGCCGGCCTTTTCAGTAGCTGTCTTACAGGGAGATTTTTAATTCATGGGAAATTATGTTCTGAAAACCTCAGACCCCTTTGCTCTGGAGGCCCATGGCCCGCATATGGAGCATGGCAGCGGAAGGGGTCTTTCTCCGGTGGAAGAGTCTGGAATGGAGACTATAGGTACTTAATAATCAAGCTTCCACATGTACCGCCTTTTTGTAAGGGGGTGATTGCGAATAGCCGCTAACTGCTCTGCGTAGATTCTTAAGACACCACTGATCAGCATGGGATTAAAATATTCCACAACGGATTTATCAATGTGGGAGCCCAGGCCGAAATCCTTTGCATCCAGGACCGTTGTCTTTGCTCCAAGCCGCTTAAGAAAGGTTAGGGCTCTGGAATCCATGGGCCGGGTCGGTCCGTCATTCATCAGAAGAAGATAGGGCACATCCTGGTCAACGATTTCAAAGGGTCCATGGAAAAATTCTCCGTCATGGAAGGAGCTTGAAGGGATCCACTGCATTTCCATCATGAGGAAGCTTGAGAAGGAGTAGGAAACCATCTGGGTGGCCCCTGAACTCATGACATATAAAATAGGCATGTCCTGATAGCTTTCGGCAAATGCTTTTGCAGCCGGCAGGCTCATGGAAACAGCGGTTTCGATCAGGTCATAAATCTTTGAAAATCCATCCTGCATGGTGTCGTAATGGACGTATCCTTCATAGGTGTTTAAGATTTCCGCAGAAAGTGCCAGGACGCTGGTCATTTTCTCCATCTTTGCTGCGTAGCTGGCCTCAAAGCCATGGATGATCTGGTAATGGGAAGCCAGGGCAAGGGGAGAACCGTCGATATGGGTCACAGAGATGACGGCAGCCCCTAAGTCCATGGCCTTTTTTGAGGCAGCAACTGTTTCCGGAGTGGTTCCGCTTAAGGAGCAGGTCACAACGATTGCAGATCCATCTACGGATACAGGGGTGGAATAGTTAAATTCATTGGCAGTGTAAATGCTCACCCGAAGCTTTCTGGAATTGGCCTCCAGAAAATATTTACCGGGAAATAATTCTGACATGGAAGCCCCGCAGCCGACGAAGCAGACAGAAGTGATGCTTGGGCGCTCAGCCTTGATTGCTGAAACAATTTCTTTGACTGTCATAATATGTTACCTCCAAAAGTAAAGTTTACTTGATTGATAAATACATTATATAACATCATATAACAAGAGTCAACGAATAAATGAAATAAATTCAGGAATATACTTGAAAAATATAATCATGATGTTATAATACATCATATAAGATATTAATAAGAAAATGGAGGATACATTATGACAGTCAAAGAGATCGCAACTGAAATCGTGGAAAAGAAGAAAGAGGTGGGGGGAGTCCGGGAGGTTTATTTTGTTGGATGCGGCGGCTCTCTGGGGGCATTTTATCCGGCTAAAATCTTTCTGGAAACAGAAGCTTCATCCATACGCACCGGCTGGTATAACAGCAATGAATTCATACATAATACGCCCAGGGTTTTAGGGGAAAATTCAGTGGTCATCACAGCCTCCCACAGGGGAGATACTCCGGAAACCGTAAAGGCCGCAGAGCTTGCCAAAAAGGCAGGGGTCACGGTCATAGCCCTTACCTGGTCTTCTGATTCCCCTATCACAAAGGCGGCGGATTACGTGGTTTCCTATACCTTCGGTGACAATAAGGACATTGCAGGAGAAAAGACCATGGTTGGGCTGATGGCCGCGGTGGAGCTGTTGAATCAGACAGAGGGCTATGAACATTATGAGAAGTTCCAGGAGGGAGTGTCCCGCATTGACGGAATCGTAAAGCATGCCCGCCGCCATGTGGAAAAGCGTGCCAGGGCTTTTGCAGAGGAGTACAAGGAGGACAAGGTGATCTATACTATGGGCAGTGGCGCCGGTTATGGGGCAGCCTATATGGAAAGCATCTGCATCTTTATGGAAATGCAGTGGATCAATTCTTCCAGCATCCATACCGGAGAATTTTTTCACGGACCCTTTGAAATTACGGATGCCCAATCCCCGTTCATGATCCAGATCAGCGAAGGGCCTACCAGGGAACTGGATGAGAGGGCTTTGACCTTTTTAAGGAAATATGCCAGAAGGCTGGAAGTGCTGGATGCAAAGGACTTAGGCTTATCCACCATTGATGCCACCGTTGTCTCTTATTTTAACCACTCCTTATTTAATAACGTATATGATGTTTACAATCATGCCCTGGCGGATTTGAGACAGCATCCTCTTTCCACAAGAAGATATATGTGGAAGGTAGAATACTAAACCTGGACGGCTTTGCCGCTTTGGAGGGCATACGCCTGTGTGTATGCAACTGTACCGATGAAGAGCTTGAACGGGCAGTAAAACGAATAAAAGAGGAAATGTCCGCAATAGCGGCAGGCCTGCCATGAACCATATGGCAGGTCTTTTTTAAGGAAAAAGGACCTTGAAAGAAACTTTAAGAAGCAATTATTGACAGGAAAAAGCGACATTTTTCCATGAATGTGATATACTGTTTTTTAAGTGTATCTTTCGCAAAGCATAGGTTACCGTTACAATGATCAACTGGAAAGAAGGGATTTGCATTGAAAAGGTACGACAAATTAGTCAGGGACAAAATACCGGATGTAATTGAGACAGAAGGAAAAAAAGCGGTATGGCGTGTTCTGACTGAGGAAGAATATATGGTGAGGCTGGAAGAAAAGCTTCATGAGGAGGTAAGAGAATATCAGGAGGATAAAAGCCTGGGGGAGCTGGCAGACGTGCTGGAGGTGTTATATTCCATTTGCAGTGCCAGAGGATATACCAGGGCAGAATTGGAGGCTGAACGGGAAAAGAAAGCAATAAACAGGGGCGGGTTTAATAACAGGATTTTTCTGGAATATGCAGATGAGTAGATGAAAATGCTTACATACTATGGTAAAAATATACATTCCAAAAAAGGAGGAATGCGTTATCCGTCGTAAATACACAATATTTCTATCTACGATCATCTGCATCATTTGTACGGTCATGGCCTGCTTTTATTTGTTTTCCATTGACAAGGTGGGCGAAATTTATATTGAGAAATCAGAGGAAGCAATCTATAACATCAAAAAGGATTTTCTAAAGGATACAGTCAATAACCTGATTTCCGAAATTGAGCTGAGGCAGAAAGCCAAATCAGCATACGTGGAAACCTTTGTCTCCAGAACGTCTGAAGTCATTAACATGAAAAAGGATCTTCCTGACAGAGAATTCAATGATTTTTTCATAGAGTTTTTCCAGGATAATCCGGATTATAATTTTATGACTGTGGTCGTGTGGAGCCATGAGGAAAACAAGCCGGTTTATGATCCAGGGAATCTGGCAGCAGCCACCTGGAAGGATACTCTTAAAGCCAATTCCTCTGTCTTATCTTCTTACCGGGTCTTTAGCCATGGAGAGTACGCATTTCTCTTTGGACTCACAAAAAGCTATGTGAATGACCTTGTGAAAGCAGATATGGTCAATGTGATCAAAAATTCAAAATTTGATGGAAATTCCTACATCTGGGTAAACGAGATAGTGAATTATCAGGGGGGTAAGAATTACGCCATCCGAAGGGTTCATCCCAATCTTCCGGAAACGGAAGGAACCTATCTTTCTACGGATATGACCGATATCGCGGGAGATTACCCATACCTGGCCGAGCTTCAGGGGATCAATAAGGATGGAGAACTTTTTTTCTCTTACTATTTCAAAGAGCTGACCAGCAATGAGGTATCCAGGAAGCTGGCTTATGCCAAGCTTTATAAGGACTATAACTGGGTCATTGCCATGGGGGTTTATCTGGATGATGTACAGCCCTATATTAACCAGACCAATAAGGAGAGCAAAGAGCTGGTATCCAGGCTGACCCTGCTTTTGGTTTTATTGCTCATCCTTATACTGATCGTCAGCCTGTTCTCCGTTTCCTTATTGGAGAAACGATATTACCGCCATGCGAAAAAGATGATGGAATCTGAGCTTAACCAGGATGTCCTTACAAAGGCGGGCAACAGGAGGAGCGGAATCAATGATCTGGCCAATGCCTTTAAGGAGTATAAACGGACAGGCTTAAGCCCCGGAATCATGATGTGTGATATGGACCATTTTAAAGAGATCAATGATAAATACGGCCATTACGCTGGGGACACGGCCTTGGCGGAATTTGTGAAGGTAATGAAACGTACGTTAAGAAGCACGGACAAGATCATCCGCTGGGGCGGTGATGAATTCATCGTTATTCTTCAAGGAATGGAGGTGAAGCATGTGCTGGATTTTGGAACCAAGTTTTTGAATTCAATCTCTTCTTTAAAAATACAGGATCACAATGAAGAAATAGGGATCACCGTATCCGCCGGCTTTTCCTTCTTTAAAGAAGGGGATGAAGACTTCCAGGAGGCATTAAGACGGGCGGATGAGGCCCTTTATAAGTCAAAGTCGGAAGGACGGAATCATGCAAATGTTATTTTATAGATAATGAGGCCGGGAAAGGAGAAGGCAGGAAGATGACCATATATACCGCACTGCTCCGTGGAATCAACGTGGGCGGAAAAAATAAGATAAAGATGGCTGAGCTAAGGCTGCTGCTGGAAGGGGCAGGGCTGGTCCGGGTGGAGACTTATATTCAAAGCGGCAATATCATTTTTGAGTCAGAAGAAGGGGAAGAGGAGCTTAAGAAGAAGCTGGAAGATAAAATCAGAGAGAGATTTGGTTTTTCCGTAAGCGTGATTTTAAGAACGTCCGGCCAACTGGAACAGTTGATAAAGAGCTGCCCTTATACGGAGAGGGAGAGACTGGAGGCAGAGGCCGTAAATTCGGAAGGGGAAAGCTTCTATGTCTGCCTTTTGAATCAGGCCCCTTCTGAGGAGGAAGCAAAATGCCTGATCCCCTTTGTAACTGAGCTGGATGATTACCGGGTACAGGGCAGGGAAGTTTATCTTCTGCTCCGTCACAGCATCCGCAATTCCAGGCTTTCAGACAAGCTGTCCCTGTTAGGCGGCCCGCTCACGGTGCGGAACTGGAGAACCATGGAAAAGCTTTATTCCATAGTGAATAAAAGGATGGCCAAAGAGTAAGCCTTACACTCCCTAAAGTGACATGACGACCCGTTACATGGACGGGTCGTCTTATTTTATAGTCTGTTGCGTTCTATAAATCAAAAGACGCTCTTTAAATCTGCGGCCGGGCTGGGGGCAGACAGTGTTTCCATATTTAAGCGGTACATGTCATTGAATTTTTCAATGGCAGCTTTTTTTTGCTCCATAAGGGAGTGGGAATACACATTAAGGGTAATGGACACGCTGGAATGGCCCAGCAGTTCGCTGATGGTCTTAACATCCACTCCCATTTCCAGAGCGCGGGTGGCAAAGGTATGGCGGATGGTATGGAATTTCCGGTCCTGGACATGGGCTTCCTTTAATATTTTCTTATAAAGCTTTTGAAAACAGCGGGGGTCAAAAGGGGTTTCCCCTTGGGAAAAAATATAATGGTCCGGATTTGCATGAGAAAATCCCTGTTCCTCCGACAGCTTTAACAGAAATTCCGGCAAGGGTATTTTTCTTACAGACTTCCGGCTTTTTGGAGCGCCTACAGACAGGGCTGTTTTGCTTTCCTTCTCTTCAAAATCCTTTATTCTGGACACGGTCCTGCCAATGGACAGGGTACCGCTTTCCATGTCAATATCTCCCCATTTAAGGGAACACAATTCTCCCAGCCTGATTCCGGTATAAAAACACAGGATGATCCCTGCCGCCCGTTTGTCTTTGGAATTCAGTGCCGCATGTTCTATGAGTCTTTGCTCTTTCAGGGAAAAGACCCTGACCTCCTTGTCCTCCGGCCTTGGAATTTTCACCTGCTCAATGATGGAAAAGCTCTCCGGTGAGCCCTTCAGTATCTCCTTTAAGGCGATTTTGAAGATGGTAAGATTCTTTTTCCTGGAGGAATCTGCCAGCCCTGTATGCTCTCTCATGGCCTTTACAAAGCAAAGAACAGATTCCTCCGTAATTTTCTGATTCTTATCCTGCTTAAAAAAAGGAATCACGTATTGATTCATACACCGGTAATAGCTTTCATAGGTGGAGGGTTTCACCCGAAGGGCGGCATCTTCCAGCCATGCTTCAAACAGCCGGCAGACATCCTCTGTGCCGACGGAAGGCTTCCCTTTGCCGGACTCCCGGGTCTCCTGATAATTTTTCATTTTCTCTTTTACGCCTTTATAGGATCTGGAGTAAAAATACCGGTATTTTCCATCCTGTTTTAAGCTTCGTCCCTCCCAGCGCCCGTCTTTTCGTTTATAAATATTTTCTCCTCTTCGCGGCATTGTAAAATACTCCTTTGCTTATCATGTATTCATTATATGACGTTTCCAATGACAGCAAATAATCCAAATATTACCAAAAACAACTGGAAAATCTCCGGAAACAAGCAGTACATTTACAGATATTTTTAAGTAAGGTTGACTTTTTTTCCGTCATCGGATACACTGGGTATGTGAACTAAAATTAATATAAAGGAAGTGAAACAATGGAAGGCAGCCCTCGAAGTCCCATATGTGGCTTCAAACCCCAGTATGAAAATATAAACCAATATACCGGCGCATTAGCAGGTGAACGTCCATTGTTTGTTGATACAAATGGGCTTTCTTAGCCTGTGCTTTTAACGCCGTCTATTGGGACGGCTTTTTTTTATTGCTATTTATATTTTCATTGGGGAATCCTATAAAAAGAAAGGAATGATTCCAATGAAATTCATGAAAAACAAAACAATTGGCACACAGATCCAGAAAAACAGAAATGACACGGAGAAAAAGCTCAGGGCCTATGCATTTTTTGAGGAGGAAAAGCTTTTATCCTCCCTATCCGCATCAAAGGCCGGCCTTACCGGTAAAGAGGCCCTGGAAAGACAGGATGAATTCGGGGCAAATGTGATTACGGCAGGAAATAAGAATACCACCCTTCACAGGCTGAGAGAGGCGGTCATCAACCCTTTTAACATCATCCTGCTGTTTATTGCTGCTATTAATTATTTTACAGATGTCATTGCTTCCTCAAGGCCTGACTATGTCACCGTTTCCATCATTATTTTCCTGGTGGTGGTTTCAAGCATGGTGGCTTTTGTCCAGAACCAGCGGTCCAACGCCGCCGCGGAAAAACTTTCTGAGATGATTTCCAACAAGGCGGATGTATGGAGGGATGGAGAACTGACTGAGATTCCCATGGATGAGGTGGTTCCGGGAGACATTGTCAAGCTTTCCGCAGGCCATATGCTTCCGGCAGATGTGCGTTTTCTGGCTACCAAGGACACCTTTTTGGCCCAGGCAGCCCTGACCGGTGAGTCCGCCCCTGTGGAAAAATTCGCTGATGGGGACAATCAGCCCGGCGACGCTTTGACAGATTTGCAGAATATCGGCTTTATGGGATCCAATGTCATAAGCGGAAGCGCCACTGCGGTGGTTCTGGCAACCGGGAATAATACGTATTTTGGTTCCATGGCCCAATCCTTATCAGGCGATAAGGCGAAGACCAGCTTTGAGCGGGGGGTGGAATCAGTCAGCGGGCTTCTGGTGAGACGGATGCTTGTCATGATCCCTGTGGTGTTTTTGATCAACGGCTTTGCAAAGGGAGACTGGGCAGGAGCGCTTCTGTTTGCCATCAGCATTGCCGTAGGACTTACACCGGAAATGCTGCCCATGATCATGACCTCCACCCTTGCAAAGGGAGCGGTTTCCATGTCCAAACACAAGGTGATCGTCCGCACTCTGGGAGCGATCCAGACCTTTGGGGAAATGGATGTGCTCTGCACCGATAAGACAGGAACCCTGACCGAAGACAAAGTGGTCCTGGAAAGATACATGGACTTAAATGGAGATGAAGATGCCAGGATTTTGCGCCATGCCTATTTAAACAGCTATTTCCAGACCGGCCTTAAAAATCTCATTGACTTAGCCATCATAAACCGTGCCGGGCAGAATGGCCTGGAACCTGTTTTAAGCTCTTACAGCCGCATTGATGAGATCCCCTTTGATTTCACACGGCGCAGGATGAGTGTGGTTTTAACCGACCAAAACGGGAAGCTTCAGCTTATTACAAAGGGAGCGGTAGAAGAGATCCTGGAAATCTCCTCCTTTGTGGAGATGAACGGAAAGGTCCTGCCTATGGATGAAGAGACCCGGCGCATTGCCATGGCAACTTATGAAAAGTATAATGACGACGGCTTGCGCATGATCGCCGTCGCCCAGAAGAACGAAGTGCCCGGCGTGGGAGTATTCAGCGTGGACGATGAGCGGGACATGGTTTTAATCGGCTTTGTAGGCTTTCTTGATCCGCCAAAAGAGAGCGCAGGCGCTGCCATTGCCGCCCTTCGGGATCATGGGGTGAGGACTGTGGTCCTTACCGGAGACAGCGAGGGCGTGGCTGCCAAGGTCTGCAGCAAGGTGGGCGTGGATGCGTCGGTCATGATGACGGGCCGTGAGGTGGAGCAGATGGATGACAAGGAGCTTTTACAGGCGGTGGCCACCTGCAATCTGTTTGCCAAATTATCCCCGGCCCAGAAGGAACGGGTGGTAAAAGCTTTACAGAGTGCAGGCCATACGGTAGGCTACATGGGAGACGGCATCAACGATGCGCCGCCCCTGCACCAGGCCGATGTGGGGATTTCCGTTGAAAGCGCCGTGGACATTGCCAAGGAAACCGCTGATATCATTCTTCTGGAAAAGGATTTAATGGTTTTGGAGGAAGGAGTCATAGAAGGCCGCCGCACCTTTGGAAATATCATCAAATACATTAAGATGGCGGCAAGCGGCAATTTCGGAAATATGATTTCCGTCATCGTTTCCAGCCTCTTCCTTCCGTTTCTGCCCATGCTGCCGGTGCAGATATTGACCCAGAACCTGTTGTGCGATTTTTCTCAGATGGGCATTCCTTTTGATGATGTGGATAAGGAATACTTAAAAAAGCCTCATAAATGGGAAACAGAGTCTATCAAATCCTTTATGGCCTACTTTGGCCCCCTTAGCTCTGTTTTTGATATTTTATGCTTTGCAGTTATGTGGTGGGCCATTGGTGCCAATAAAGGGGAGCTGGCTCCATTGTTCCAATGCGGCTGGTTCGTATTCGGGACCATATCCCAGGTGCTGGTCATTCACTTAATCCGTACGGAAAAACTGCCCTTTGTGCAAAGCAGGCCATCTATTCCCCTGTTTCTGTCCACATTTATCGTTGCGGTCATTGCCCTGGTCATTGGATTTACGGATCTTTCCATCGGCTTTGACATGTACCGGCTGCCGGTGGCGTTCGTGCCCTGGCTGGCCCTGATCCTTGTGGGCTATCTTGCAGGTGTGCAGTTTCTTAAAGAGGTGTATAAGCGCCGGTTTAAGGAATGGATGTAACACAGGAAAATAATTCATGAAGCAGCCCGGCTGAAATCAAAGCCGGGCTGCTTTTTTCATAAAGGCCGGAAGGCACTGGGAAGCCGGATGAAAAAGAGAGAAGACCGGTTGATGAAATGGGTCCGGCCTAGCCATAGTGCTGTAAAAGGCCGGCTGACCATTCCCTGGTCAGCCGGCCTCCCGGTTTTCCTTTTTATACTTCTCCGGGGCCGTTCACATGAGCTTTAATGGCTGCAAAGCTTTCCGCGCTTATTACGTGCTCGATCCGGCAGGCATCCTCCAGTGCGGTTTCAGGGGCAACCCCCAAGGCCATCAGCCACTCCGATAACAAGGTGTGGCGTTCGTACATCCTTTCTGCGATTTCCAGTCCTTTTTCCTGCAAAATGATGTGACCGTTTTCATCGATCCCGATGTAACCGTTTTCCCGGAGATTTTTCATTGCCACGCTGACGCTTGGTTTGGAAAAATCCAATTCTTCCGCAATGTCTATGGAGCGCACATAACCGTTGCGCTTCTTAAGCATCAGGATCGTCTCTAAATAGTTTTCGGCAGATTCCTGTATCTTCGTATCATCACCCTCTTTCCTGCTTTCATTGGATATTCTCTTATTTTACCATGGACCGGCATAAGTTTTCAAGATGACTTCTTCCTATAATTATTTTAACGGCTCTTTTTGTTGGTTACAGAAAATTTCTATCTCTATTTTTATGTTGAAATTTGTCGGAATTTTTATTATAATATAATATGGTTGACTTTAATCATTTGGCAGATGACCCATATTGCTCAACATGTATCCCTCATAATCGGGTAGTTAAATGAAAAAACGGCTGAAAAGTGGTAATATTCAGGCAAAATATGCTTAAATTATGAATGTACACGTAACTGGTCCAAATTGAAGCGATCAGTCTGTGCAGATGAAGATACAGGAGGAGGCATATGTTCAATATTTTTCATACAGGAGAAGAGAAGGATTTTTCCTGGGACACAATAGGGAATATCGCAGAGGGGAGAAAAAATCTGGGGGAAGAAATGCCAGTTATGATGTACCGGCTGTTTCAGTATTCCTTGAGAAGTGAACTGTCAGGGAGGTTCGGCGATGAAGCGGCAAGAGACCTTTTCCAAAAAGCGGGAAAGCTTTCGGGAAGAGAATTTGCACTGCATCTGCTTGATTTAACCCTTCCGCTTAATGATTTTCTTGCATCCTTGCAAAAAAGCCTGGAAGTACATAAAATAGGCATTTTAAGATTTGAAAAATTTGATCCCCATACCGGAGAAGTGGTTCTGACCGTTGGGGAAGATCTGGATTGTTCCGGACTCCCTGTGACAGGTGATTATGTCTGCAATTATGACGAAGGATTCCTTGCCGGAGTATTAAAGGAATATACGGGAAAGGAATATGTGGTAAAAGAAGTTGATTGCTGGGCCAGCGGTTCACGTGTATGCAGATTTGAGGCCCGGATCGATCATCAGGCGAAGGTGTAGTGGATGACAGAGAAAGATGCTTCTGTTCTTTTGGAGCAGATCCTCAATATCATTTTAAATAAGCCGGTTTCCGGGGAGCTGGAAGAAAAGTCCCAGGTGTTTTCAGACCTGGAGCAGGCAGTTTCCTATCTTTCTCACTGTCTTATGGAATCCAACGAGTTTCTTAAGAATCTGGCGGAAGGTAATTTGAATGTGCCCCTGCCTGCCCGTCAGAATTTTCAGGCAGGAGAATTAAAGCAGCTTCACGCCGCCTTAAAACATCTGACCTGGCAGACCGATCAGGTGATCAAGGGGGATTATAAACAGCGGGTGACCTTTATGGGAGATTTTTCGCAGGCGTTTAATGAAATGGTGATCCAACTGGGAATAAGGGAAAGCGAGCTGAAAGAGCAGGCAGAAAAGAACAAAAGATTCAATGCTCTGCTGATATCCATCATGGACAGCTTAAAGGAATGGGTCGTGGTAATAGAAGAAGAGAGCGGAAAGGTATTGTATACCAATGAATCGGCCAGAAAGCAGTTTTATGATCCGGGGCCGGGACAGTTTGCCTGCGGGGGAGGAGATTGCCCCTTAATGGCCCGTTTAAAGTCCCAGACCGGCCTGGAACAGGAACTGCGGTATGAATTCAAATGCTTCCGGAATAAGACCTTTCAGATAAAATCTTATTCCCTGCTTTGGGGAGAGAAAAGAGCGGCAGTCCATCTCATGACCGATATCACCTATCAGAGGGAAAATGAAGCCTTCTTAGAGGTTATGGCCTATAAGGATGAGCTGACCGGGCTGGATAACCGGCGCAGCGGCTTACGGGCCATTGACTCCTATATCCAAAAAGGCATTTCCTTTTCCCTTTGCATGATTGATATGGATGGACTGAAGACGATCAACGACCGGTTTGGCCATTTGTGTGGAGATGAATATATAAAGTATGTTTCAGAAGCCCTGAAGAAATCTGCACGGGAGATTGACTTTACCTGCCGGTTCGGAGGCGATGAGTTTGTGGTTTTGTTCCGGGACTGCGGGGAGCAGGCTGCAGAGGAGAAGATGGATTGTGTGGATAAAAAGCTGTTGGCCGGCGGGAAGGTCTACCCAATGTCCATCAGCTATGGAGTTGTTTTGGTTGCAAAGGGTATGGGACTGTCGCCGGAGGCAGCATTAAACATGGCAGATGAAAGGATGTACTGCTTTAAAAGACGGCGAAAGCGTAAAAATAACGTTTCAGACGGTGAAGGAATTTAGTAAGCTCAACTTTTCTTGTATTTTTTATGATTTTACATTATAATGATAGGCAGGCTAAAATGAAATGGGAGCAAGAAAAGAATGAGATTTATTGGGAGCAAGACATTGCTGCTGGACCAGATCAAGCAAGTGATTGATGAAAAGGCGCCGGGAGCGGAAAGCTTTTGTGATATATTTTCTGGAACCGCAGCGGTTGCCAGATATTTTAAACAGTGGTACCAGGTCTGTTCCAATGACCTGCTGTACTTTTCTTATGTGCTGCAAAGGGCTACCGTTGAGAATGATATTATGCCGGAGTTTGCCCGTCTGCAGGAAGAAACCGGGATCAAGGATCCGGTGGATTTTTTTAACGGCAGAGAAAAAAAGGATTTAGAGGAACTACCGGGGGAGCGCCGTTTTTTTCAGAACACCTATGCCCCCCTGGGCGGCCGCATGTACTTAAATGATGAGAATGCCCTGCGGATCGACTATGCCAGGTGTACCGTGGAGGACTGGAAGGCTGCCGGACTTTTAAGCGAGGACGAGTATTATTATCTGGTGGCCTGCATTGTGGAGGGGATTCCCTTTGTTTCCAATACCTCCGGGACCTACGGCGCATTCCACAAAACCTGGGAGAGGCGAAGCTGCAAACGGTATGAGCTGTACCGCCTTCCTGTAACTCATAATGGAAAGAAGAACCGCTGCTTCAACGAAAACGGAACGGATCTTTTAACACAGATTGAGGGGGACATCCTCTACATTGACCCTCCTTATAATGCCCGCCAGTATCTTTCCAATTACCACGTCCTGGAAACAGCAGCCAGATATGACTATCCCCAGGTGCGGGGAGTTACGGGGCAGCGTCCCGGCGAAGGGCAGAAATCAGAGTTCTGTATGAAGCATAAAGCGGTTCCGGCCTTTGAAGAGCTTCTTAAGAATGCCCGGTTTAAGCATATCATATTAAGCTACAGCACGGACGGGCTTATGACGGTAAGCGAGATTGAGGAAGCCATGAAAAAGCACGGAAAGCCGGAGACCTTCCAGATCTATGAGATTCCTTACAGGAGATACAAGAGCCGGAAGGTGAAGGAGACAGAGCGCCTTAGAGAGCTTTTGTTCTACATGG
This sequence comes from Lacrimispora brassicae, assembly GCF_054772055.1. Lineage (NCBI taxonomy): Bacteria > Bacillati > Bacillota > Clostridia > Lachnospirales > Lachnospiraceae > Lacrimispora > Lacrimispora brassicae. Next base: position 59,103 of record NZ_BRYH01000049.1, read on the forward strand.
AAAAGCAGGTGCCGCCATGTACATAAAAAGTCCTCTGAACTATACAGGGGGGAAGTTTAAGATCCTGGAGCCTGTTTTTAAGGCATTTCCCAGGGATATCCGCACTTTTGTGGATGTTTTTGCAGGAGGCTTCAACGTAGGGATCAATGTGGAAGCCCGGCGGATCATATGCAATGACCAGATCACCTATGTGATTGAACTGTACCAGATGTTCCGTTCCACGGATGTGGGGGAGATCCTGGAGAGGATCCAGGGCCTGATCTTAAAATACGGGCTGACCCAGCAGAACCAGGAAGGCTATTACGCCCTCCGTTCAGATTATAACAGAACAAAGGATTTAACAGAGCTGTTTGTGCTGGCCTGTTATGCCTTTAACCATCAGATACGCTTTAATAACAGCCATGAGTTCAATTCCCCCTTTGGGAGGAACAGAAGCTCCTTTAACGGCAGCATTGAAAAGAATTTAAGGGAGTTTTGCCATGCCCTTCATGAAAAGAACATTGAGTTTTCAAACCTGGACTTTATGGAGCTGGACTTTACGGGACTGGGGCCGGAAGACCTGGTTTACTGCGATCCCCCCTACCTGATTTCCACAGGGAATTACAACGATGGGAACCGGGGATTTAAGGACTGGAAGGAAGGGGAGGAAATGGCCCTTTTGGCCCTTTTGGACCGGCTTCATGAACAGGGAACCCGGTTTGCCCTGTCCAATGTCCTTTATCATAAGGGATTGTCCAATGACCTTTTGATCCAGTGGAGCAAGAAGTATCAGGTTCATTATATCGATAATACCTATTCCAACTGCAGCTACCAGTTTAAAGAACGGGATGCAGTTACGGTTGAGGTGCTGATCACTAATTTTTAATAAGTCTATGTTTTAGAACAAGGCTGAAAATGGATTTTTTAAGGGAAGTCATGAAAAGACTTCCCTTAATTTACGTTTATAGAACCCGTTTTAATTTTGCTTATTCTTTTGGCTGTCCTTTCCCATTCCGTTCACACCATTCTGATTTCAAAAGGGCGTATTCGTATGTATCAAGCCATACAGGCTCTCCGCTGCTGTTGGTTTTAAAATAAATATTTTCCAGAAGCAGACCTTCCCGCCTCATATGTAAGCGTTCAAGCAGCTTCCAGGAATGGTCATTCTTTGGACTGCACATGGCTATGATACGCCTTGCCCCTAAATGTGTAAAGGCATAGCAAAGCAGAGCCGCCGCGGCCTCTGTGGCATAGCCCTGGCCCTGGTACTTCCTGTTAAATACATATCCTAATTCCCATGTATTATAGTCCTCTTTGCCCAGATACAGGTTTCCTATTAACTTTCCAGTTCCATTTAAGCAGACTGCATAGAAAGAATCATCCGTTGACCTTCTCGCTGCATCTTCTTTGGCCTGAGCTTCTGAATAAATATCATATGGTTCAAATGCAACGGTTTCTTCGTCTGACAGATATTCATACATATCCTGCCAATCGCTTTGTTCAAATTTTCTTATAATCAATCGGTCTGTAACTATGTTTTCCATTTTGGTCTCCTTAATTATCTGATGGGAGAATGTACCTCCTGCAATTTCTTCTTTCAATAAAAACTTCTGACTTTATAATTCCTCCTCCCTGCCTGAAAAATAAGCAAACATACACAGACAATTTTACTTAAGTTCTTTTGTATATAATAATAACATATCCACAGCTATATATGTGGGTTCTCAACATAAAATGAGAATCCCGGACCCAATAAAAAAAGAGCGGAAATTTCCGCTCTTTTATACCCAATACCCATCTCCTGACGGTTAATTGGATTTTACTTCTTTCCAGGCCTCATTGTAAAGGGAATCCACTTCATCCCCCAGATACTTATAGACTTCGCTGTCTTTTAACGTATCTGCATCCGGGAAAACGGCTTTGTTATTCTGCAATTCAGGATCCAGCAGATCAAAGGCCCCTTTATTTGGAGTGGGATAGGTGATGTATTCAAAGTTCTTTTTTGCAATATCAGAACGGCAGAGGAAATTGATCCATTTTTCTGCATTTTCCTTGTTGGGCGCATTGGCAGGAATGACCCAGGAATCCAGCCAGAGGTTGGTTCCATCTTCCGGGATCACATATTCCAGGGAATAGTCAAGGCCAAGATCTTTTACCTCATTCTGGATGTAAAGCATCTCTCCGGAATAGATGACACCTACTGCGGCTTCGCCGCCGATCATCTTATCCCGTACCTGATCGATGACATAGGCCTGAACCAAAGGCTTCTGCTTGATTAGCAGTTCCTTTGCTTCCTGAAGCTCTGCCTCATTGGTGGTGTTGGCGGAATAGCCAAGGGATTTTAATGCAACCATAAAGGCATCACGGACGCTGTCCTGCATGAGGATATTGTTCTTAAACTTTTCATCCCAAAGATCGGACCATTTGGTGGGAACGTCTTTAGGGTCTACCATGCTGGTGTTATAAAGGATCCCTACAGTTCCCCAGCAGTAAGGAACGGAATATTTGTTTTCCGGGTCAAAGCTCTTTGACATTTCCTGGTATCTGGAATCGATTTCCTTTATATTGGGAACATTGTCAAAGTTGATTTCTGATAAAAGGTTGTTTTCGATCATTTTCTGGATCATATAATCGGAGGGGCAAACGGCGTCATACTTTACGCCTCCTGCCTCAATGACCGGATACATTTCTTCATTGGTTTCAAACATGTCATAAACGACCTTGATTCCGGTCTCTTTTTCAAATTCCTCAATTACGGATTCGTCAATGTATTCGCCCCAGTTGTATACGTAAACTTCTCCGGCACTTCCTGACTTGGGAGCAGATTTTCCGCAGCCGCTTAAAAGGGAAATGGAAAGGAGCGAAAGGGCGCTGACCGCCATGATCTTAGATAAAGTTTTTTTCATGTGAGTGATCTCCTATTGTTTTTTACGCTTTGGTGCAAAGTTGGTGATGAGAAGCAGCACCAGCACCGTTATAAAGATGATGTTTGACAAAGCGTACATGGAGGGGCGTATCCCCCGGCGCACTTCGCTGTAAATTAAGGTTGAAAGGGTATTGATGCCTGCTCCCCTGGTAAAGTGGGTGATGATAAAATCATCCAGGGACATGGTAAAAGCCAGGAGAAAACCGGAAAGCACGCCGGGCAGGATATCCGGGAACACCACCTTAAAAAATGCGGTGACCGATGTGGCGCCTAAATCCATGGCGGCTTCGTAAGTGCTTTTATCCGTTTGCTTTAACTTTGGCATGACACTTAAAATGACATAAGGGATATTAAAGGTAATGTGGGAAATCAGTATGGTCTGAAATCCCAGGGAAATCTTAAAGGCGATAAACGCCAGCATGAGAGAGATTCCCGTAACAATATCCGCGTTCAGCATGGGGATGTTGGTAATTCCCATGAGAAGAGACCGGGGGATCCGGTTCATGCCGTTAATGGCAACGGCCGCTGCAGTGCCGATGATGACCGCAATGAGAGATGACAGGAATGCGATCAGCAGGGTGTTGTAAAGGGCCGTCATAATGGTGCTGCTTGAAAACAACTCCCCATACCATCTGGTGGTAAAGCCGCCCCACTGGGTACGGGATTTGGAGCTGTTAAAGGACAGCACACCCATGGTGGCAATGGGGGCGTATAAAAATATCATAATGATCACCAGATAAAAATCCTGGATAAAGCGTTTGATATAACTCTTTCTGTTCATCAGAATGCAGTCCCCTCCCCATTTTTATCGTATTTGGCTATAAGTGCCATGCTGATCAGAATAAAAATCATGAGAACAAGGGAAAGACCGGAGCCTAAATTCCAGTTGCTTCCCTTGGTAAACTCCTGCTCAATGACATTGCCGATCAGAAGGATCTTGCTTCCTCCCAAAAGGTTTGAGATGACAAAGGTAGTAAGGGCCGGAACAAATACCATGGTGATCCCGCTGACAATGCCGGGAACGCTTAAGGGAAGCAGGATCCGGAACAGGACCTGGACCGTGTTGGCCCCTAAGTCTCTGGCAGCGTTTATCACATTGTCATCAATTTTCATCAGTACATTGTAAATAGGGAGAACCATAAACGGCAGAAAGTTGTAAACCATGCCAAGGATAATGGCTCCCGGTGTATTGATCAGATTCTGGCTGGGCAGATGGAGGGCGTTCAGCACGCCGTTTATGACGCCGTTCTTTTCCAGCAAAGTCTGCCATGCCAGGGTCCGAAGAAGGAAATTCATCCACATGGGAAGGATGAAGATAAAAACGATAAAGCTTCCCTGCCCCATTCCCCTGGAACGAAGGACCATGGCCAGAGGATAAGCAAGGATCAGGCAGAGGACCGTGCTGACAAGGGAAAGCCCCATTGAGAGCCAAAGGGCCTTTGAGTGCTCCGCCGTTGTTATGGACAGGACATTTGCCAGGGTAAAAGCCCCGGACCGGTCCGTGAGCCCGTAAAACACAATCAGCGCCAGCGGGATCAGGATGAAGCCGATCATCCACAAAATATATGGGCCGGATAATAATTTTTTACTCATTGATTCCCACAGCCTCCTCATCCTCAGAAGCCGGTTTGTTCATGATCTGGATGTCAAATGGGTTCACATGGATGCCCACCTTTTGTCCCACCGGGAACATATCCGTGCTGTGTACCAGCCATTCAAAGCCGTCAGGCGTGGTCACTTCCATTTCATAGTGGACGCCCTTGAAGATTAAGTGGGTCACAATGCCTGTCAGGGTGCCGTTCTCAGGAGGTACCAGGTCAATGTCCTCCGGGCGGATGACCACGTCCACCGGGGCGTTGGTTCCAAAGCCTTTATCCACGCAGACGAATTTGGCGCTGAAGATCTCCACCAGCTCATCCCGGACCATAATTCCGGGCACAATGTTGCTTTCTCCGATGAAGTCAGCCACAAAGGCATTTTCCGGCTCATTGTAGATGTTTTCCGGGGAACCCATTTGCTGGATATAGCCCTGGTTCATGACAACGATGGTATCAGACATGGTCAGGGCTTCCTCCTGGTCATGGGTAACGTAGATAAAGGTGATGCCCAGTTCATTTTTCAGACGGATCAGTTCATACTGCATATCCTGGCGGAGCTTTAAGTCCAAAGCGCCCAAAGGCTCGTCAAGGAGAAGGACCCTTGGCTCGTTTACAATTGCCCTGGCAATGGCGATCCGCTGCTGCTGGCCGCCGCTTAAGGAGCTTACGGAGCGGTTTTCATAGCCGTCTAAATTGACCAGCTTTAAGGCATATTTGATTTTATCCTGTATATAAGTTCTTGGTTTATTTTTGATTTTTAAGCCAAAAGCGATGTTTTCTGCAATGGACATGTGGTTAAACAAAGCGTATTTCTGGAAAACCGTGTTAAGCTGCCGCTTGTTGGGAGGCAGGTTGGTGATGTCCTGCCCGTCAAAAATCACCTGCCCACGGTCAGGGCCTTCAAAGCCGCCGATAATCCGAAGGGTTGTAGTTTTACCGCATCCGCTGGGTCCTAACAGGGTAACAAATGCGTTCTCCTTTACGGAGAGGTTTAAATCATCCAGTACCATGGTACCGTCAAAGCTTTTTGTAATATTCCTTAGATTGATTAATGGCTGACCCATAACCCTTTATCCTCCTGTCAAAAGCTTGGCGGAGAGCTGACCCAGATAAGGGCAGCGCCGGCCTTGCTGCTTAAGTAATGTTTTTTGTCTGATACAAAGTAAAAGGATTCCCCTTTTCTGGCTTTATATGTTTTATTTCCTATATGGATGGAGATGTTACCCTGCAGCACATAGCCGAATTCCTCGCCCTCATGAGGATTGTCCGGATAGGTTTCTCCGCCGGCCTCCAGGGTGAGAAGGATGGGCTCCATCATGTTTTTCTGGGCATTGGGAATGATCCATTTGATGTCATTCTTAAGCTCTGCATCATGCTTTTCAAAGTAATCAGTTTTTCCGAATACGATCTGTTCCTCCGGGCTTTCATTAAAGAACTCGCCAACTGAGGTTCCAAGGCATTGCAAAATATCTAAAAGGGTAGCAATGGAGGGGGAGGTCAAGTCCCTTTCCAACTGGGAAATGAACCCCTTTGACAGCTCTGCGCGGTCAGCCAGCTCTTCCTGGGTAAGTCCCTTTAAGACCCGAAGCTCTTTTAGTTTTGCACCGATATCCATATGCTCCTCCTTTTTGTTAATAATAAGCCGAAAGTTTACCTATACTAACTGACGATAAATATAACTAAAAAGTTTAGTAATGATAAACAGGCAGCAAGATACATTATACTGTTTTTTCATTGTATGTCAATAGTTTTTAAGGAAGTTTTTCCTTAACAAACGGGGAAATTTATGATATGATAGTTTTACGTTATGCAAGGAAGTTCGATTCGCCTGACGGCTCGTCGAACGGCTGTTTTCTTAGGGCGGGCGAGCCTGTATTTAGGAAATCATGCCAAGGAAGATATCAGGAGGAAATGTATGATGAAAGGCAAGTATATGGCTTATGTAGGTTCTTATTCCTACAATGGACAGGCAAAGGGGATCACCGTATACGATGTTGATGTGGAAAAGGGCCGTTTTATTCCAAGATGTGAGGTGGAAGTTGATAATGCTTCCTATGTGATTGCTTCAAATGACGGGAAGACCCTGTACTCCATTGCAGACGAAGGCGTCGTGTCCTTCCGCATTCATGAGAACGGGGCGATTACAAGGCTTAATTCCGCCAATATAAAGGGAATGAGAGGCTGCCATCTGTCTACGGACCCGGAAGATAAATATATCTTCGTATCAGGCTACCACGATGGAAAGTCCACGGTGCTGCGTCTGAATAAGGATGGCTCCGTAGGGGAGATCGTGGCAGGAGTGTTCCACAAGGGCCTTGGCAGTGTGGCGGAGAGAAACTTCCGCCCCCATGTAAGCTGTTCCAGGAGAACCCCTGACGGAAAATTCATCATGGTGGCTGATCTGGGAATCGACCAGATCAAAATCTACCGTTTTAATGAAAAGGACGAGGAAATGATCCTGGTGGATGCCCTGCACTGCGAGCTGGAGTCGGCTCCCAAGTGCTTCCGTTTCAGTTCCGACGGAAGGTTTTTCTACCTTGTTTCCGAGTTAAAGAATGTGATCGATGTGTTCACCTATGAAACAGGAGAGCGCCAGCCGAAGATCGAGAAGATACAGACCATCTCCACTGTGGGCCCCAAGCACAGCCAGCTTACCTCGGCATGTTCCATGCGTTTATCCAATGATGAAAAGTATGCATTCTGCGGCAATGCCGGGGACAATTCTGTTTCAGTTTATATGAGGGACAAGGATACAGGGCTTTTAGAAGCCTTATGCTGTCTTCCCATAAGCGGCGGTTATCCAAAGGATATCTGTATTTTTCCGGATGATAAGCATATCGCTTCCATTAATCATGACACAGGCAGCATCACATTTTTTTCCATTGATTATGTAAAAGGTCTTCTTGTTATGAACGGCAAGGAGATCAAGGTCAATGAGCCTAATAGCTGCGTGATCGTGAAAGTCGGAAAATAAATACCTTGCAGGTATATCTTTACACCCGGTAAAGCGGGGAGGCTCTGCCCGGAAAGGGTGGGCAGGCGACAGGAAAGGAGAGACATACATGGCGGGTTCAACACTGGGAACAATATGGAAGGTGACAACCTGGGGGGAATCTCACGGAAAGGCCATCGGCGTTGTGGTAGACGGCTGTCCGGCGGGACTTAAACTGGAGGAAGCGGATATCCAGGAATATCTAAACCGGAGAAAGCCGGGACAGAGCAAATTTACTACAAAGCGCCAGGAAGCTGATCAGGTAGAGATCCTGTCCGGGGTTTTTGAGGGGATGACAACGGGAACTCCCATTTCCATGGTCATATGGAACACGGACCAGCGTTCTAAGGATTACGGAAACTTAATGGAGGTCTACCGTCCGGGCCATGCAGATTTTACCTTTGATGAAAAATACGGGATCAGGGATTACCGGGGCGGCGGGCGCTCCTCCGGAAGGGAAACCATCGGAAGGGTAGCTGCCGGCGCTGTTGCAGCCTGCTTTTTAAAAAGCCTGGGGATCACCGTGACCGCCTACACCAGGTCTGTTGGGCCTTATGAGGTAAAGCAGGAGAATTTTAATATAAAAGAGCGGGACAATAATAATCTTTTCATGCCGGATCAGGAAACGGCTGCCAATGCAGAGGAATACTTAGAAGAGATGATGGGAAAACTGGACTCCGTGGGAGGTGTGGTGGAATGCCTCATTGACGGTGTACCGGCCGGCATTGGAGATCCGGTATTTGAAAAATACGATGGGGCTCTTGCAAAGGCGGTCATGTCCATCGGAGCTGTCAAGGGCTTTGAGATCGGTGACGGTTTTTCGGCCGCCCGTGCCCTGGGCTCCCAGAACAATGACGGATTTTGTAAGGGGACCCATAAGAATATGGAGAAAATCACCAACCATGCAGGAGGGATCCTTGGAGGGATCAGCGACGGTTCCCAGGTGGTTCTCCGCGCAGCCTTTAAACCAACGCCGTCTGTGGCCCAGCCCCAGAAGACCGTGACACGCCAGGGAGAGGAAACAGAGATCCAGATCAAAGGACGCCATGACCCCATTGTGGTTCCCCGTGCAGTGGTGGTGGTGGAAGCCATGGCGGCTCTTACCACCGCAGACTTACTCCTTGCCAACATGGCTTCCAGAATGGACAGGATCCTGGCCTTTTACGGCAGACAGGAGCCAGGGAACGGTGACGGAGGTTCAGGAACTTGATAAAATCCGGCATTTATGATATGTTAAATGCCGGATATATTTTGCGCAAGCAACGACAGAATGACAGGAGAATAGCCATGAAGATAGCAATGGGAAATGACCATACGGCCATAGAAATGAAGAATTACATCAAGGAATTTATAGAGAGCAAGGGATATGAGGTAATGGATTTTGGAACCAATTCCACAGAAAGCTGCGATTATCCGGAGTATGGGGAAAAGGTAGGGCGCGCCGTTGTGAACGGAGAGGCTGATTTAGGAATCGCCATCTGCGGGACAGGAGTGGGAATCTCCCTTGCCTGCAACAAGGTCCGTGGAGTCCGGGCATGTGTGTGCAGCGAACCCTACACGGCAAAGCTTTCCAGGATGCATAATGATTCCAATGTCCTTTGCTTTGGTGCCCGGGTCATTGGGCCGGAAATGGCGAAGATGATCACGGAAGAATGGCTGGATGCCAAATACGAAGGCGGAAGACACCAGCGCCGGGTGGATATGGTAATGGATATCGAAAAAAGAAATTAAAAATTGGGGAAGGGGAAAACATATGAAAAAGATCGGATTTATCGGTATTGGGATTATGGGAAAATCCATGGTACGCAATTTAATGAAAGCCGGCTATGAGGTGGCGGTATACACCAGAACCAGAAGCAAGGCAGAGGATGTCATTTCTGAGGGAGCCATATGGTGCCAGGATATCAGGACCTGCTCCAAGGGCAGGGATGGAGTCATCACCATCGTGGGATATCCGGAGGATGTGGAAGAGGTGTATTTCGGGGAAAATGGGGTCATTGCAAATGCTGACCAGGGAACCTGCCTGATTGACATGACCACCACCAGCCCAAAGCTTGCGGTGCGTATCTGCGAAGAGGCCGGGAAAGCAGGGCTGACGGCGTTAGATGCCCCTGTAACAGGAGGGGATACGGGCGCAAGGGAAGGGACCCTTACCATACTGGCAGGAGGAGACCGGGAGACCTTTGACCGTTGCCTTCCTGTATTTGAGGCGATGGGAAAGGCCATCCGGTATGAAGGAAAAGCCGGCAATGGCCAGCACACCAAGATGTGCAACCAGATAGCCATTGCAGGAGCCATTTCCGGCGTTTGTGAGGCAATGGTATATGCAAAGGCCAACGGGCTTGACACAGAGGTTATGGTGGATTCCATTGCCACCGGCGCCGCAGGAAGCGCCCAGTTAAGCGCCATGGCTCCCAGGATTCTTTCCGGGGATTTTGCTCCCGGATTTTTCATCAAACATTTTATCAAGGATATGAAGCTTGCGGCCGGGGAGGCCAAGGACGCGGGCATCAGCCTTGGCGTGCTTGATCACGTGCTTTCCATGTATGAGGAAATGGCTGCTTCCGGCCATGAGAATGAGGGAACACAGGCCCTGGTTAAATATTACCAGTGGTAAAAGGACAAATAAAAATGCAGGCAGGGAGAGGGCTCCGGGCCTGCGTTTTTTTCTTATTCAATTTTTTTAATGGAGGGGAAATACCGGAACAGGACTTTTGCGATGATCTTATCCTTTTCTACGTATTTATGCTTCCATCTTCTTGCGTCTGCAGAGAAATTCCGGTTGTCCCCAAGCATGAAGTAGCTGTTTTCCGGCACTTCGTAATGGGCGTCAGGTTCCGGATCCATTGGCTCAGGAAGATAGGGCTCTTCAAGAGGAGTTTCGGAATTATTTAAGTAAACCTTACCGTTCCGGATATCGATGATGTCGCCGGGAAGGCCGATGACACGTTTGACGTAATAGGTCTTACCGGTGGGATCATCGGGGAAATGGAAGATGACTATATCTCCCCGCTTGGGATCGCCAAAATAATAGGACAGCCTGGAGCCGATGACCCGGTCCCCTGTCATAATGGTCTGTTCCATGGACCCGCTGGGTACCCTGCTGTTTGCAATGATGAAATTGTTGAGCAAAAATGCAATGACAGCGGCAGTGATGATGATCTTGATCCAACTGATGATTTCTTCTCTCCAGCTAAAAGATTCCCGTTCTTTTGGCATGTTATCGTCTCTTTTCATATTATTTCACTTCTTTTCCTTATTATTGTCCACGTTTTCTGGGCATGAAGGTATACCCGCAGGGTGTTTCCTTCCTGATGGTTCCTTTACAAAGTTTAAATGAGATTGATTTATAACGCAAGGGGTTTCACAAAATGGTAAGAAAATATTCACAAATACTCTACGGATTGTCCATAAAATAATGATACTATAAAATCAATATAAAAAACTTACATCAGGGGGAGCCGGATCATGGGAGGGATAGGCCGGAATAAGGATAGGAGGCTTTTAGCAGTCTCCGGGTTATTGTTTGCAGTTTCATTGCTGCTTCAGATCCTGGCAAGAAAGGTTCCGGGTTTCGGGGACTGGTATGCCAGGCGGGTTTACCGGATCATGGTAGGAAGCATGGGAAGGCTGTCAGGGATGTTTCCCTTTGCCCTTGTGGAGGCAGCCACTTTTTTGTTCATCCTGTACGCCGTCTATTACATCTTTATCCACCGCAGGGAGGGGAAGCGGATTCTTATAAGAGCCGTGCTTCTTGTTACCGGCCTTTTTTTGCTGTTTACCCTTAACTGCGGAATCAACTATTACCGGAAGCCCTTTTCCAGCTATTCGGGGCTGGAAGTTAGAAAGTCTTCCCTGGAGGAGTTAAAAGACCTCTGCCTGCAGCTTACGGCTGATGTAAACCAGTTGTGCGGAGAAGGCATCAAACGGGAAACGGACAGAAAAGTCCTGGGGAAGGAAAGTGTGAAGGCCATGAAGGGGCTGGGAGAGACTTATCCGGAGCTGGCAGGCTATTACCCGCCACCAAAGCCTTTGATATGGTCTTACTTCTTTTCTGTCCAGCAGCTTTGCGGCCAGTATTCCCCCTTTACGGTGGAGGCCACTTATAACCGGTTCATGCCGGAGTACAACATTCCCCATACGGTCTGCCACGAGCTGTCCCATTTAAGAGGGTTCATGAGGGAGGATGAAGCCAACTTCATCGGATATTTAGCCTGCATCGGCTCTGAGGATGAGGGATTTCGCTACAGCGGAAATCTCACCGGCTGGATCTACGCCACCAATGCCCTGGCAAAAGCGGACCAGGAGGCTTATTGGGAGATCTGCGGACAGCTTAGTGAAAGAGCCTGGGAGGATTTAAGGTACAACAATGAGTTCTGGGGGAAGTACGAGGGAAAGACCGCCGAGGTTTCCAACCGGATGAATGATACTTATTTAAAGCTTAACAGCCAGTCGGACGGAGTCAACAGCTATGGCAGAATGGTTGATTTAATGCTGGCTTACGCAAGGGCCAAATGATCCTCAATTCCTGGCAGACTCTTGAAAATTACATGCCTGAGTGATAAAATATCTCCATAAAGAGGGAGCAGGAGGGCTATGTATGGATGGAAAATTGTATGATTTAATGGATTGGGCCGGAATTGAGGAAATTGTATATTCAGAAGCAGCGAATCCCCACAAGATTCTGGGACCCCATGTCACAGAAGAGGGATTGCTTATCCAGGCATTTATTCCTACGGCAGAATCGGTGACAGTCCGGTTTAAGGAAAGCGGTAAGGAATACCCTATGGAGCTTGCAGATGAAGCCGGCTTTTTTGCGGCTCTCATACCGAGGAAAACAATAGCAGCTTATACCCTGCGGATCACTTATGACAACGGGACATCAGAGGAATGTCTGGATCCCTATTCTTACCCATCCTTCTACACAGAAGGAGATATTAAAAAGTTTGAATCCGGAATTCACTACAGCATCTATGAAAAAATGGGGGCGCACCCTATGACTGCCGGCGGAGCGGAAGGGGTATACTTTTCCGTGTGGGCGCCATGCGCCATGCGTGTCAGCGTGGTAGGGGATTTTAACTTATGGGATGGCAGGCGTCACCAGATGAGGAGGCTGGGGAATTCCGGTATTTTTGAGTTATTCATTCCCGGACTAAAGGCAGGGCTGATTTACAAGTATGAGCTGAAGCATAAAAACGGGAAGCCTCAGCTCAAAAGCGATCCCTACGGCAATTACTGTGAGCTGCGCCCTGATACTGCTTCCGTTATCTGGGATATCAACCAGTATCCATGGAGTGACCAGGAATGGATGAAAAGAAGGGCAGGGACTGATTCCAAGCAAAACCCCATGTCCGTTTATGAGGTTCACTTAGGCTCCTGGCTTCGGAAGGAAGCGGAGTTTGATGAGGACGGAGGCCAGGTCGTTGGCTCTGAATTTTATAATTACCGTGAGATCGCAGAAAAGCTGGCGGAATACGTGAGGGATATGGGTTACACTCATGTGGAGCTTCTTCCCATTATGGAGCATCCCCTGGATGCCTCCTGGGGATATCAGGTGACCGGCTATTATGCGCCTACCAGCCGTTACGGAACGCCCGATGATTTTATGTATTTCATGGATTACATGCATAAACAGGACATTGGCGTGATTTTAGACTGGGTTCCGGCTCATTTCCCAAGGGACAGCTTTGGACTGGCCAGCTTTGACGGGACCTGTGTTTATGAGCACAGGGATCCAAGACAGGGGGCTCATCCCCATTGGGGTACCCTGATTTATAATTACGGCAGGCCGGGAGTCAGCAATTTCCTCATTGCCAATGCCCTGTTTTGGGCGGATAAGTACCATGCCGACGGGATCCGCATGGATGCGGTGGCTTCCATGCTGTACTTAGATTACGGCAAAGAACCGGGAGAATGGGTCCCCAATATTTACGGCGGCCATGAGAACCTGGAAGCCGTTGAGTTCTTAAAGCATTTGAATTCCATATTCAAGGGCAGAAAGGATGGGGCGGTTCTCATTGCGGAAGAATCTACGGCATGGCCCAGGATCACGGCTGATGTTAAGAATGAAGGTCTGGGCTTTGATTATAAATGGAACATGGGCTGGATGAACGACTTTACCGGTTACATGCAGTGTGACCCTTACTTTCGCAAGCACCATTATGGAGAGATGCTCTTCAGTATGCTTTACGCCTACAGCGAGAATTTCGTCCTTGTATTCTCCCACGACGAGGTGGTTCATGGAAAAGGCTCCATGATCGGCAAAATGCCGGGGGATACCCTGGATGCCAAGGCAGCCAATTTAAGAACCGCCTACGGCTTTATGATGGGGCATCCCGGTAAAAAGCTTCTGTTCATGGGACAGGATTTTGCACAGGTCAGCGAATGGAATGAAAATAAAAGCCTTGACTGGGAGATCCTTGAAAACCCCCTTCATAAGCTGACAAAGGATTACGTAAAAGCATTAAACCATCTTTATAAGAGCCAGCCGGCCCTGTACCAGATGGATTATGACCCGGACGGCTTTGAGTGGGTGAAGTGCACGGATTCTAAGGACAGCATCACAGGCTTTTTAAGAAAGACAAAGAAAAAGGAAGAAACCCTTCTATTCCTCTGCAACTTCGATACTGTGCTCCATGAGAAATATCCGGTGGGAGTTCCCTTTGAAGGAAAGTATAAGGAGATCTTAAACAGTGACGACAAGGCCTTCGGCGGACAGGGCCGTGTAAATCCCCGGGGAAAAACCTCTAAGAAAAAAGAGGCGGACCAAAGGCCGGATTCCATGGAAATCACCCTTGCCCCCTTAAGCGTTGTGGTCTTTACCTGTACCCCTGAAAAAAAGAAACCGGCATTGGCAGGGAAAAATGCCAGGAAGCCCGCATATACTAAAAAAGCAAAAGCTGAAAGTAAAAAACTTTCAGCCAGGGATTTATAAATCAACCGGATATGCAGGCTTATCCGCTTGATTCATCAGGCGCAAAAATATGATAATGAGTCAGGAGGTTTTTAAATGATATTCCATATGGTTTCCGGTGTGCTGCCGGGGGAGTCCCTGGCGGAGCTCCAGCAGGAGGTACAGGAAAACTTAGACCAGCTAAGGCCCAATGCCGTGCTGGAAACCTTAAAGAGCTGGGCTCCTGAAATGATCGCATTCGGGATAAAGCTTTTGATCGCCCTGGTGATTTTTTTCATAGGTTCCAGGATCATTAAGATCATCTATCGTATGCTGAACCGCTCCTTTAAGAGGGTGGATATGGAGGTCAGCCTAAGAAAGTTCCTTCTGTCAGTTTTAAATGCCACCATGTACTGTCTGCTGGTTTTTATTATAGCAGGTCAGATCGGAGTGAATTCGGCTTCCATTGTGGCCTTGCTGGGGTCTGCAAGTATTGCCGTGGGTCTGGCAGTTCAGGGAAGCCTGGCTAATTTTGCAGGCGGGGTGCTGATCCTTCTTATGAAGCCCTTCCGGGTGGGCGATTATATCGTATCAAAGGATGGAGAAGGCACGGTCCGGACCATTGGGCTTGTGTACACAGTTTTGAATACAGGCGATAACAAGCAGGTGGTCATTCCCAATGGGACTCTTTCCAATTCTCCCCTTACCAACGTGACCGCCATGGATAAGAGACGGCTGGATGTTCTGGTAGGGATCGGATACCATTCGGATTTAAAGAAGGCAAAGGAAATCATGGAGAGCATTTTTTACCGCCAGGAGAAGGTCCTCAAAGAGGAACCCATAGATATTTTTGTCAGTGACTTAACGGAAAATGCCGTTACCATCGGAGGCAGGGGCTGGACCACCATAGACGATTACTGGCCCGTGAGATGGGAGATCCTGGAAAGGGTTAAGCTTGAATTTGAAGAGGCAGGAATCGAGATTCCTATCAGCCGGATGGAGGTTCAGGTAGAAGACCGCCGTTCCTGATACGAAAAAAGGTTCCAAGGGAAAATGGATTGCTGAGAATGATCCTCAATTACAGACGGTACAGCAATACAGCATTCATGGCATAAAAAAGGAGCTTTGAATATGGTCTTTAAGACCAATTCAAGGCTCCTTCTTTATACGGTTCTTCTGCGGAAGAATTTTGCGGCAGCCCCTTTATACGGGAATGCCTCTTTTTTATTTTACCCGGTAGGTCACGGTCACCTGGGCTTCCACACCGATCTGGCCAGGCTCTACAACCACGGACTTGGCTCCTGCAGCAATATCTTCTTTTGCAACGGAGGAGGAGTATCTGATATTGGCATAGGTGTTCATCTCTTCAATGTGAGCGAATCCATCCAGGGTAACGCCGCTGGCGGCTGCAATGGCCTCTGCCTTGACCTTAGCGGCTTCCACTGCCTTTTTCAAGGCTTCCCTGTAGGTTTCATCGTATTTGCTGGAAAGATAATTCACACTGTCAATGCAGTTAATGCCTGCATCTATGCTGGAAGAAAGCAGAGTGCTTACCTGATCCAGGGGAAGGTCGGATAAGGTGATGCTTGTGCGCATCTGGTATCCGGTGATCTGCTGGCCGGAATTGTTCCAGTCATACATTGGCTCAAGGCCGTAGCTGGAGGTCTGAATGGATTTTTCATCAATGCCGGAATTCTTTAAAAAGGAAATGACATTGCTGGTATCTGCGCTGTTTTTCTCCTGGCAGGTTTTAGGGTCTTCGGACTGGGTGAGCACTGCATAATTGATCTGAGCCATATCAGGAACCACCTTGATACCCTCTGTGCTGTTTACCTGAATGGTATTGGTATCTTTGGTGCTGACGGTGGTCACATTGGCTCCCGGAACGGAAGCGGTCCCTGTCTGGGCGCATGCAGTCATGGAAAGTACGGCTGCGGCAGCGACAATGGCCGCCAGTGGTTTGTTCATTTTTCTCATAAATATATCCTCCTTTTTATAATTTGCCTCCTGATGAATCAAACGAATATGCCTGCATATCCAATTGACGCCCGATGAAATGGGGTCTGTTGTGCCCGGTGAAGCGGGACACGCTGTTCACAAATTCAAGGCTGAAAGACGTTTTTCTTTCAATCTCATTCTACAGGAAAATGGAAGATTTTGTATTTCTTTTCTCTTAACATTCCGGGTCAAATTTCCTAGGTTTTGCTTACGAAAATCTAACTATGGAAAGAAATGGGCTTAAGAGCCTAAAAACCATAGGAACAGGCTGATACAGGGGAAATATTGTGCATAATGCATAAAAAAAAGAATAAAAATGTATTGTATTAACGAAAAAAGAAAGTTTGGCTAAATCTATTGCATTTTTTTGTGCATTGTGATATCTTATAGCCATAAGGTTATTGGAAACGTTACCGATATCGTTACCGAAACAAAGGGATCCAATGACCGGGAAAAGATAAAGCCCGGAAACAAGGGGGTGCAACAAGCTTCTGTATGAAAGGTATACAGGAAAAAATTGGGGGTTGTGTGGACCATCCATCAACCGGAATGTGCGTAAGCACGGAAGGAGGATATTATGAAACTAAGGAAACTGGCAGTACTTACCCTGGCGGCGGCAATGGCGGCAGGAACACTTGCGGGCTGTTCTTCAGGCAAGGCCCCGGAAACAACAGGGGCAGAGCAGAAAACCCAGGCAGCGGAAACCACAGCAGCAAAGGCCGGTGATACGGCAGAAGCAAAGGGACAGATTTATTATCTGAACTTTAAGCCTGAGGTGGCAGACACATGGGTGGAGCTTGCGGGAAAGTACACAGAGGAGACCGGCGTGCCCATGAAGGTGCAGACAGCGGCAGCAGGAACCTATGAGCAGACCTTAAAATCAGAGGTGGCAAAAAAGGAACCGCCTACACTGTTCCAGATCAACGGACCTATCGGTTATAAGGCCTGGGCAAAATACTGCAAGGATTTAAAGGATGCGGCAATTTACGGACATCTGGTTGATAAAGATATGGCTGTGAAGGACGGGGACGGAGTTTATGGCATTCCTTACGTAGTGGAAGGCTATGGCATCATTTATAATGACGCCATCATGAAGAAGTATTTTGCTCTTGACGGTGCAAAGGCAAAATCCATTGATGAGATCAATAGTTTTGCTTCTCTCAAAGCTGTTGCAGAGGATATGCAGGCAAGAAAGGCTGACCTTGGAATCGAGGGCGTGTTCGCTTCCACTTCCTTTGCTCCTGGCGAAGACTGGAGATGGCAGACTCATCTGGCAAACCTTCCGGTTTACTATGAATATAAGGATGACAACGTAACCGATAAAGATGCCCTTGACTTTAAGTATGCAGACAGCTACAAGAACATCTTTGACTTATACATTAACAACTCCTGTACCGATCCCAAGATGGTAGGTGCAAAAACCGTTGAGGATTCCATGGCGGAATTTGCTCTGGGCAAGGTTGCCATGGTGCAGAACGGAAACTGGGGCTGGGGACAGGTGTCCGGTGTTGACGGAAACACGGTAAAGGAAGAGGATGTGAAATTCCTTCCTATCTATACCGGAGTAACCGGCGAGGAAAAGCAGGGACTTTGCATTGGAACGGAAAACTTTTTCTCCATCAACAGTCAGGCAAAGGAAGAGGACCAGAAGGCCTCCCTGGATTTCCTGGAGTGGCTCTTTACTTCTGAAACAGGAAAGGATTATGTAACCAACAAGCTGGGCTTTATCGCTCCCTTTGATACCTTTGCGGCAGACGAAAAGCCAACCGATCCACTGGCAAAGGAAATTGACCGGTATATGAATAACAAGGACTTATATTCCGTATCCTGGAACTTTACCTCCTTCCCAAGCCAGACCTTTAAGGATGACTTCGGAGCTTCCCTTCTTGAATATGCACAGGGCGGCAAGGACTGGCAGGCCGTTGTGGATGATATGAAGGCCGACTGGGCAAACGAGAAAGCCATGACAAAATAAGAGAATCAAAATAGTTTCAAAAGGAAATGGGTGAGCGCGAGGGAGATGCCTCACCCATTTTTATACAAGAAAACTCCATCGGCTTAGGCTTATCCAAGGTTTTTTGCCTAAACGGAGAAAGAGTTATAGAAGGAGAGCTGCTATGCAAAAGTCAATGAAACGGTACTTTCCAATATTTGTTCTTCCCACACTGGCCGCATTTACTATTGCATTTCTGTACCCGTTTGTCATGGGTATTTATTTATCCTTTACAGAATTCACTACGGTAAAGGATGCGACCTGGGTGGGAATTTCCAATTATAAAAAAATATTTATGGACCGGAATTTTATCAATGCCCTGGTATTTACCGTAAAGTTCACCCTTGTGTCCGTGGTGACCATTAATACCCTGGGGTTTCTGCTGGCCTATGTCCTTACAAGAGGGATCAAAGGGACCAACCTTTTCCGGACCGTATTTTTCATGCCAAACTTAATCGGCGGCATTGTGCTTGGTTATATCTGGCAGCTACTGTTAAACGGGATCCTTGCAAAGTTTGGGGTGACCCTTTCCTTTAGCGCCAAGTACGGCTTTTGGGGCCTGGTGATCCTGATGAACTGGCAGCTCATCGGGTATATGATGATCATTTACATTGCAGGGCTTCAAAATGTTCCTGGAGAGCTGGTGGAGGCCGCCAGGATCGACGGGGCCAGCAGATTCCAGATCTTAAAGCGGATCATGATTCCCATGGTCATGCCATCCTTTACCATCTGTCTGTTTCTGACCCTGACAAATTCCTTTAAGCTGTTTGACCAGAACCTGGCATTGACGGCAGGGGGACCGGGAAGGCAGACCAGTATGCTGGCCCTTGATATTTACAGTACCTTTTACGGCAGAGTGGGCTGGGAAGGGGTGGGCCAGGCAAAGGCCACGGTGTTCTTTCTCATGGTTGCGGTTATTTCCCTGACCCAGCTTTCATTAACACGGCGTAAGGAGGTGGAGAACTGATGAGCAGAAAGGCAAAAAATGTGGAAATCCAGCAAATGGAGGTAGGAAAAACCGCGGGAGCATTCCTTACGGCCGGGCTTACGGTCCTCTCTCTGGCGTTTTTATTCCCCATTGTCCTGGTTCTCATAAACTCTTTTAAGAGCAAGCTGTTTATCAGCGATGCGCCCTTCCAGCTTCCAAAGGCAGGCACTTATGTGGGGCTTGCCAATTATGTGGAAGGCATCCGGAAAACAGGTCTTTTCCCGGCCTTCGGCAGATCCCTGTTTATTACCGTAGCTTCTGTGGCAGTGATCATCCTGTTCACTTCCATGACGGCCTGGTATTTAACCAGAGTGAAATCCGCATTTACCGGAATATTTTATTATGTTTTTGTATTTGCCATGATCGTGCCCTTTCAGATGGTCATGTTCACCATGTCAAAAACGGCCAATGATTTGAACTTAAACTCCATCTACGGCCTGGTGCTTCTTTATCTGGGCTTTGGAGCAGGGCAGGCGGTATTTTTATTCTGCGGCTTTGTAAAGGCCATTCCCCTTGAGATCGAAGAGGCAGCCATGATTGACGGCTGTTCTCCCATTCAGACTTATTTTCATGTGGTATTCCCCATGTTAAGGCCTACGGCAGTGACTGTTGCCATTTTAAATGCCATGTGGATCTGGAACGATTATTTACTTCCAAGCTTGATTCTTCCCCAGGAAAAAGGTACAATACCAATGGTTATTCAGAACTTAAAGGGCGGATACGGCTCCATTGATATGGGGGCCATGATGGCAATGCTGGTTTTAGCCATCTTTCCTATTATTGTTTTTTATTTAAGCTGTCAGAAATATATCATAAAGGGCGTGGCTGCAGGTGCGGTAAAGGGATAGAAAGCCAAATATCCTGCAGCAGGCTGCGGAACATTTGACCCTTGCAGCATTGGCCGGATGCAGAATACAGGCATTCCTGCGCCTGGCTCATTGTCTGCAGAGATAAACAAAAAAAGGAGACTGATTATGCGGGAATGTGGTATGTTGCTTCCGGTTGCAAGCCTTCCGTCAAAATACGGGATCGGGGCATTTTCAAAAGAAGCATATAAATTTATTGATTTATTAAAAAAAGCAGGGCAGCAGTACTGGCAGATACTCCCTTTAGGCCCTACCGGTTATGGGGACTCTCCCTACCAGTCATTCTCCGCATTTGCGGGAAATCCCTATTTCATTGATTTAGATGAGCTGGTGAAGGAGGGGCTGCTTACCACTGCAGAATGTGAGGCAATGGATTTTGGAGATGATCCCAGGGACATTGACTATGGAAAAATCTACAGTAACCGCTTTCCCCTGTTAAGAATGGCTTACGGACGGTGGAAGGAACTGGGGCATACGCCGGAAGAGCCGGGAAAGCTCCTTGGAGAGGAAACCGCCGGGTACTGCTTCTACATGGCGGTTAAGGATCATTTTAAAGGGAAAAGCTGGATCTATTGGGATGAAGACATCCGCCTTAGAAGGGAGGAGGCTGTTTCCCGGTATGAAAAAGAGCTGTCAGATGAGGTGGGATTTTACGGTTTCCTTCAGATGAAATTTGAGGAGCAGTGGAGCCGGTTAAAGTCCTATGCCAAAGAACAGGGTATCAGGATCATCGGAGACATTCCTATCTATGTGGCATTTGACAGCGCGGATTCCTGGTTCCATCCGGAGCTGTTTCAGTTTGATGAAAGCTGTGAGCCTGTTGCTGTGGCAGGATGCCCGCCGGACGGATTTTCCGCCACCGGACAATTGTGGGGAAATCCCCTTTACCGCTGGGAGTACCATGGGGAAACTGGGTATGAATGGTGGATGGAGCGGATGGAATACAGCTTCCGCCTCTACGATGTGGTGCGGGTGGATCATTTCCGCGGCTTTGATGAGTATTATTCCATTCCTGCCGGAAGTGAGAATGCCGTAAACGGCGTCTGGGAAAAAGGGCCAGGTATTGATATTTTCAACCGGATAGGGGGAAAATTCGGAAAGCTGGATATCATAGCGGAAGATCTTGGCTTTTTGACTCCGTCGGTTTTAAAACTGGTAAAGGATACGGGATTTCCAGGCATGAAGGTGCTGGAATTTGCCTTTGATTCCAGAGAAGAAAGCGATTATCTGCCGCATAACTATACGCAAAACTGCGTGGTATATACGGGAACCCATGACAACAACACCATCAGGGGCTGGTATGAGGACTTATCAAATGAGGACCGGCAGCTTTCCATTGACTATATGAATAACGGAAATACGCCGAGAGAAGAGATCCACTGGGATTTTATCCGTCTGGCCTTAGCCAGCATTGCCAGGCTGGCTGTGATACCGGTTCAGGATTATCTGGGGCTTGGCGTGGCGGCCAGGATCAATGAGCCTTCCACCCTGGGGAAAAACTGGAGATGGCGCATGCTTTCAGGGGAAATAACAGAAGAGCTTGCGGAAAAATGCAGAAAAATTGCCAGGCTTTACGGCAGGGCGTGACGAAAGGGGATGAGTATTTCTGATGGACTCCATAAACATTAAGGATATAGCCAGATTATGCGGGGTGGGTGTCAGCACCGTGTCCCGGGCCATCAACAACCATCCGGATATCAATCCAGAGACAAAGAACATGATCATGCAGGTGATCAAGGAAAACAACTATATTCCCAACAACAGCGCCCGGAATTTAAAACGCACCGATTCCAGGGCCATTGCTGTGCTGATCAAAGGAATCGGCAATCCCTTTTTCAGCAAGATGATCCGTGTCTTTGAAGAGGAGATCCAGAAAAAGAAATACTCATTCATCCTGCAGCGGGTGGATGAGCAGGAGGATGAAGTAGATGTGGCTTTGGAACTGATTAAGGAAAAGAAGCCAAGGGGAATCGTATTCCTTGGAGGATATTTTTCCCATAGCAGGGAGGAGTTAGAGCAGCTTACTGTTCCCTATGTGCTGAGTACCATCGGAATAAGGTCGTACTCTGGAGAATTACCTGATTTTTCCTGCGTATCCGTAGATGATTATGCGGAAAGCTATAAAATGACGGATTACTTATGTAAACTTGGTCATGAAAAGATCCTCATCCTCACTGCTGCTTCTGATGATGAGAGCATCGGCCGCCTTCGGCTGGAAGGGTACAAAAAGGCCCTTGCAGACAACGGCATCACTCCTTCCCAATCCCTGATCATCTTTTCTCAGGAATGTGAGGAATGCTATACCATGGATAACGGGTACCGGATGATGAACCGGGTTCTGAAAGAGAAACCGGATTTTACGGCTGTATACGCTATTTCAGACAGCATTGCCATCGGCGCCTGTAAGGCGATCTTTGAGCATGGGGGGAAGATCCCTGAGGACTATTGTGTGGCCGGCTATGACGGCCTTGACATTGCCCGTTACTATAATCCTTCCATCACAACCATCCGCCAGCCGGTAGAGGAGATGGCAAAGGCCACCATTAAGATCTTATTTGATGTGATCAAAAATAAGGCAGAGCATCAGAAAAAGGTTTTTAAAGCCGAACTGGTAGAGGGAGAGTCTACCAGAAGGATAAAATAAGTATGTATTGAAAAAGTCGATTCAGGTAAAACCCGGATCGACTTTCTTTTTTGATTTTAATTAACAAGTCTTATTTTTATAGCACCAGAACCAATCCACACAATTTAAACCCGCTGTTTCAGGATCATTGATACGATCTAAGGTTTGCTCATAAGTGCCGGGCGGAGGAACCATTGCGGGATTGCCGGGTTCCCAATTAGCAGGAGTTACAACGCCGCATTTGTCTGTTGTTTGCAGAGCGGTTAACAGACGCAGTATTTCAGAAATATTTCTGCCGTTGGTTAAAGGATAAATGAGGATAGCGCGAATTACCTGATTCGGGTCAATGAAATAAACATTTCGAACGGTTTCCTGCTTAGAGACATCAGGAGCAATCATGCCATAAAGGTTTGCAACTTCAGCCATGCGGTCTGCAATAACTGGAAAAGGAATTTGAATACCCGTTAATAAACGGATTTGATTTACCCATGCCAGATGGGAAGGGTTACTGTCTATGCTTAAGCCGATCAGCTTTGTATTTAATGCTTCAAACTGATCGTTGGCCTGTGCAAAAGCAATAAATTCGGTAGTGCATACAGGCGTAAAATCGCCTGGGTGGGAAAATAAAATAACCCATTGTCCTTTGTAATCGGACAGCTTTAATGGCCCGAATGTTGTCATAGCAGTAAAATCAGGGGCTTTCATACCAATGCTAACGTTCATAACGGTTCCTTGTATAATAAGTCATGTTATTATATGACAGTATAAATGACGTGTTTCAGATTTGTTGTCAATTATAATTAGGAACAACCTCAAAATTTGTTGATCAATTACAGAAGGTTCCTTTTTATTTCCAGGATGGTTTGTCTGACATTTGGACATCTTGTGGTAATACGTTTCTGTTTCCAGACATGAAGATATGCTCCCCTTGTGGTATGCAGTTTTTATTATTTAAACTGCTTATCACAAGGGAAGCATATCGCGGGAACTGCACTTTATTCATATTCTTGGTATTTACTTATGATATGGCCATGGCTTAAGATTCCGTATCAATCTCTGCCGCACCGTTTTCCGTTTCCTCATCAATGCTTTCTCCCTGGGGAGTAAAGGTTACATGAAGCTCGTTGCCGATCTTGTCTTTTGCCTTAATGGTCAGATTTTCATTTTTAAGCTCAAAGCTCACAAGTCCCGTATTCCGGTCGATGGACAGGGGAAGAATCTCCGGGTGTTCCTCATCACAGCCAAAAACGGAAGAAAAATCCACGCCGGACTGGCTGTCTTCCAAACGGAAGGAAAGAACTCCGTCTTCAAATACATTGTCCTTAATGGTCGGCGGTGTGTCATCCAAAACATCTACCTGTTCATATAAAGCGGTCTTCATTTTGTTGAAGGATGTAAGCTTTACCTCAAGAACTCCGTTGTTTGTAAGAACTGCGGTATAGGTCTTAAGACCTGATTTCTTCACTTCAACGGAAGCGCCGTCTAAAGCCACCTCTATGCTTTTTACAGGAAGCAGGGAGTTGATCTTAAGCTCCATGGTCGTGGAAATATAATCGCTGCTTTCACCGATGGTAACCTGGCCCTTTGGTTTGGCTGTCACCAGAAAAAAGATCAGGCCATTGATGACGATGAAAGGAAGCACATAAAACAGAAGGACCGTTAGAAAGCCGTTTTGCCCGGCATCGTGTCTGTTGCCAGAGCGTTGGTTCCTGCGGTTTGGTCTGATTTGATTGTTATACTGGTTCATACTGATTCCCTTTTCCTCCTGATGGTATTTACGCCTATAAGCATATCAGAAAAAGATGAATCTTACAAGATTATCTATTAAATCGTAATAATTTGTGTTAATATATTAAGGAAGTTCGAGTTGCCTTTGGCTGACCGAACGGTTATTTTTCTAAGAAAGAACAAAAGGAGACTCAGTATGGTCAAGAAAGCTGTTGCGTTTGCAACCAAGTCCCATGAAGGGACCTTTCGAAAAGGGACGAAGATCCCCTATATCGTCCACCCCCTGGAGACGGCAGTCATCGTTGCCTTGATGGTCACAGATGAAGAGATGATCTGTGCTGCTCTTCTTCACGATGTGGTAGAGGATACAGGTGTTACGGAAGCGGAGCTTAAGGAAGAATTCGGACCCCGGGTGGCTGAACTGGTTATGGAAGAGACAGAAGATAAAACAAAGTGTTGGAAGGAACGTAAATGTGCGACTCTTGATCATTTGGAACAGGCTTCCAGGGAGAGCAAGATCCTTGTTTTGGCGGACAAGCTGAGCAATTTGCGGGCGACGGCAAGAGATTATTATTTAATGGGAGATGACCTTTGGCAGCGTTTTAACGAAAAGAACAAGTCAGAACACGCCTGGTATTACAAGGGAGTTGCAAAACGCCTTACAGGCCTGGAGGAGTTTCCTGCTTATCAGGAATATGTTAAATTGTGTGAAAAGGTTTTTGGATAGAACTTGACTGACAGAAAAAAGAGGCAGGGTTTATTTGTGGAAAAAGCCCTGCCTCCTGTTACGTTATAGAAAAGACCCTTACAGGGTCTTTGCCCGGTCTGCAATGTTTTTGTTAAAGTTGATGATCTGATGCTCGTAGATCTCATCCATAAGGGGAGAGGTGATGATGAAGTCTGCAGTTGCCCTGGTGTTGGCGATAGGAATATCATAAACCTGAGCAATGCGTAAAAGCGCCTTTACATCCGGATCATGAGGCTGGGCAGTGAGAGGGTCGGAGAAGAAAATCACCAGGTCCACCCTTCCTTCCACGATCTTTGCGCCGATCTGCTGGTCTCCTCCCAGAGGCCCGCTGTTGTAGCCCTTTACGGGAAGGCCTGTCTGGTCCGTGATCATGCGGGCCGTTGTCCCGGTACCGCAGAGCGTATGTTTTTCAAGGGCATCCCTATGCTCCTTGCACCACTCTATCAGCGCGTGCTTTTCGTTATCATGAGCGATCAGCGCGATGCTTTTTTTCTTTTCCAGTGTAAGTGTGATAAAGTCATCTATCAGCATTCTGTTCCTCCTGTAAGCGCTTGTTCTTATATGTATCTCTGGGCTGTAACCTTAGTTTGGTATGATACTCTGCAATGAATACGTAATGGACAGGTCTTTTCTTGAATATTCCTTTTTAAAGTTCTGAATAATGCGCTTTAAGACCATCTCGCCGTTTTCATAGGTTGCCGTAGGCAGAAGCATCAGGTATTGGCTTACGCTGTACCGGCTGAAGATATCCCCTCTGCGAAGAGATTTGCGGATGGAATCCCCCAGCTCGTCCATGGCCCGTGTCTGGACCGCAGGCTTAAGAAGCTCTCCCTTTAGATTGCTGATGGTTAAAAGGCATAAGAAGATAGAGTCGCCGGTTCGTTGAATGGCCCTTGTCTGCAACTGGTAAATGTCCCGGAATACAGAGGGTTCACAGCAAAAAGCCCCGTTGTCCATGCCGCCATCTAAAAGGATCTCCTGTATGGAGCTTAAATCCATGGTGATCCCGTGTTTTTTATCGCTGATGAGCTTGTATAAATCTTTAAAGCGAATGGAAGGTGTGATGGCAAATTCATTATAGAACATGTCCGTCACATGATGATAATGCTCCATGGCCATAAGCTGGTTTCCGCTCTGGTACAGGGAAAAGATCAGGTAATAATGAGCATCTTCGCTGTAGGGATCAATGGCAATAGCCTGCTGGCATACATCGATGATGGTTGGAAAATCTTTTCTTTCCTCCAAAAGGAGCAATGTTTTCTGGATCAGTTTTTGATAGAGAGTGTGATAATAGGTATGGATCGGTACAACCCAGGACTCCCACTCAGATTTTGGGAGAAAGTTTCCCTTGTACAGGGCAAAGGCCTCCAGACAAAGGGACAAACGGGCTTCCTCGGAAAGATCGGCGGCTTCTGATTGGACACACAGGTCTTCAAAGCGGTCGGTATCACAGACCGTCGTAAGATCCTTTGTCCAGCCATAAGCCTTACGGTTCTGGAAAACAAGCTCTTGTGTGGGATATCCCAAGGGCTCTAAAAGTTTGCGGACGCGGAACATTAAGGTCTTTAGGGCTCCTGCCGGGTTATTACTGGCTTCATCCTTCCAAAACAGATCAATAAGTTCTTCTACCGGAATATCCCGGCCTCGAAAAGTAATAAGATATTCTAAAAGGCTCCAGGGCTTTTTTGCCTGATTGTTCTGGTCTATGATCGTCCTGTCTCCCATGGATACGGAAAATCCTCCCAGCATATTTACATGAATGATAGATTCTTGATTTTTCATAAATGTCTCCATAAATAACATTTTCTTTCTTAAAGTATATAGAAAAAAAGTGGAAAAGTCTAGCACTGCTTATAAAAGATTGAGATTTTTGCAAAAATATTGTATACTTAGAGAGGTTTAAAAACATTAAGAAAGCGGGAATAAGCATGAAAAATAAAAAATTGGCCTTTGGCGTTCTTATTCTGGCCTTTATTTTTCTGGCTGTCGGCGCAGGAATGCTTTATTCTGATTTTCAAACGAGAAATCGTGCCGAACAGCAGTATGAAAGTCTTGCTGAGCTTGCAAGGGAGACTACGGCTCCAGAGACAGAGGCCAGCACCACAGAGGCAGAAACAAGTGCTGCCTATGCTTCCCCCATTGATTTTGAAAAACTGAAAAAAATCAATCCGGACATCGTAGGCTGGATCAGGATCGAAGGTACGGCCATTGATTATCCCATTGTACAAACGGATAACAACGAAACTTATCTGGATACGGATTTTGAAGGCAAGAAAAGCGTAGCGGGAGCCATTTACCTTGATTATGAAAGCGAACCTGATTTTTCAGGCAGGCATAACATAATATACGGGCATCACATGAAGAACGGTACTATGTTTAAGGATATCATAAAATACAAGGATGAGTCTTTTTTTAAGGAACATCAGGATATTTTTATTTACACGCCGGAGAGGGAATATCATTTACGGCCGGTAACCGCCCTTTATACGGATGCCTCTGCCATTCGCCGGAAAACCGTGTTTGAAACAGAGGAAAGCTTTCAGGCATATGTGGAGGAAATGACAAAGCAAGGCCGGTTTTTGCAGAAGCCGGAGGAACCGGTGAAGCAGCTATGGTCTTTTGTAACCTGCAGCTATGAGTTCAATGATGCAAGAACCATTCTATACGCCTGTGAAGTGCCTCAGGAGGAAAATTAGAGGGTTTTGAGCATGGTACATATTTATTTACATGACCAGCAGACTGGTGAAAAGGAGATATTATAATGGGAAAATATTTTGGAACCGACGGTTTTCGGGGAGAAGCTAATGTAACACTGACAGTGGAGGATGCTTATAAGGTAGGACGCTTTTTAGGCTGGTATTATGGGCAGAAGAATCCGGAGGAAGTGTGCAGGGTGGTCATAGGAAAAGACACAAGGCGCAGCAGCTACATGTTTGAATATTCTCTGGTGGCGGGTCTTACCGCATCAGGAGCCGACGTATACTTGCTTCACGTTACCACAACCCCAAGCGTTTCCTATGTAGTGCGTACCGAAGGATTTTCCTGCGGGATCATGATTTCCGCCAGCCATAATCCGTACTATGACAATGGAATCAAGGTAATCAACGAAAAGGGCGAGAAGCTGGAAGAAAGCGTTATTATTGAAATTGAGAAATACCTGGATGGGGAGATGGAGGAGCTGCCTCTGGCAAAGCGCGACAAGATCGGCCGTACCGTGGACTTCGCAGCAGGAAGAAACCGGTATATCGGCTACTTAATTTCCATAGCCACCAGGTCCTTTAAGAATAAAAAGGTGGCCTTGGACTGTTCAAATGGCAGCGCTTCCTCTATTGCCAAAAATGTGTTTGACGCTCTGGGCGCTGAAACCCATGTGATCAGCAATGAGCCAAACGGCTTAAACATCAATACAGGCTGCGGCTCCACCCATATCGAACAGCTTCAAAAGTTTGTAAAAGAGGTGGGAGCCGATGTGGGCTTTGCCTATGACGGAGATGCGGACCGGTGCATAGCTGTGGATGAGAACGGGGAAGTGGTGGATGGAGATGCTATCCTGTACATTTGCGGCAAGTATATGAAGGAACAGGGAACCCTTAAGAACAACAAAGTGGTGACCACCATCATGTCCAACTTCGGCCTATACAAGGCTTTTGAGAGGGAAGGCATTGAATATGAGAAAACAGCGGTAGGCGATAAATATGTATATGAAAATATGGTGACAAATGGAAACTGTCTGGGCGGGGAACAGTCCGGCCACATTATTTTCAGCAAGCACGCTACCACGGGAGACGGGATCCTGACCTCCTTAAAGGTGATGGAAGTCATTCTGGAAAAGAAGGAGAGCCTTGGAAAGCTGGTATCTGAGCTTGAGATTTATCCCCAGGTGCTTAAAAATGTCCTCGTCCATGATAAGGCTGCGGCCCAGGAGGATGAGGCGGTAAAGGCTGAAGTGGAAAAGGCGGCAAAAAGCCTGGGAGACAGCGGAAGGATCCTTCTGCGCCAGTCCGGTACAGAGCCGGTTGTGCGGGTCATGGTAGAAGCCGCCGATATTGATACCTGTAAGAAGTATGTGGATCAGGTGATAGAGGTAATGAAAGAGAAGGGCCATCTGCTTTCCTAGAAGATTGTTAAAAAAATAGAAAGTGATCCAAGAATCTGGAAAAGGTTTCCGGTTTCGGTTGCTTTCTATTTTTTTGCAGGTATGTGTAATTGTAAATCAGGACAATTCATGATATGATAAAGTTCTGAACTGTGACAAAATGATTTTGGGAGACCAGGAATATGGATAATAGAGAATTTTCAAATTTAGGAGATCAAATCAGGGATTCGGTGCAGAATGCCATTGATTCCATGGATTTTAACCAGTTGAACAGAACCATATCCGATACGGTTAATTCTGCCCTGGAGGAAGCCAGGAGCCAACTGATGAAGGGGGCGGAGTTTGGAAAGAACCCGCCGCCGGGAAGTTTTTCCAGCCAAAGAAGAGAGAAAACAGAAAGAACGGAAAGAACGGTGACCTACCGGAAGACCCAATGGGGGGGAGACCCTATCCAGGGGGGAGAAGGAGAAAGCGGGCCGGGCTACCGGGCGTTTCAGACCAGCCGGGATGTGAGGAGAAGGAATGGCGATGAGCAGGGAGAACTGGTGCAGTTAAACCAGGCAGGCCGTGTATCAGGTATCCTGTATACGGTATTTGGCAGCATTGGCCTTGGCCTGATCTTGCTGCTTCTTTTCGTGGTCTGGATCGTGGCACTGGTGGTGAAGCCGGTCATCTGGGCAGTGGCAGGCTCTACCCTGCTCCTGCTTTTCTTAGGCGGCGCTTCCGGTTTCATGCTCCGCACCGGCGTCTCCATCAGAGACCGGTTAAAGAGGGCCAGGATTTATGCAAAGCAGACTGGAAAGAGGATGTACTGCAGCATTGAGGAACTGGCGGGAAGCATTGGAAGATCCCGTGATTTTGTATTAAAGGACGTCCAGAAGATGATCAAGCTTGGGATTTTTAAGCAGGCTTATCTGGATGAGCAGAAAACCTGCCTGATCTTAAGCGAAACCACCTACAGGCAGTATCTGGAATGCCAGAAAGCCCTTAAGGAAAGAGAGCTTGAAGTGGTCAGTGAAAAAGCGAAGGAAGAGCCTCCTTCCGATGAAATGAAACAGATGATGGCCGAAGGCCAGAATTATTTAAGGATTTTAAGGGAAGCCAACGATGCCATTCCAGGCGAAGTGATTTCCCAGAAGATTTCAAACCTTGAACATGTGATCCGAAGAATTTTTGAATCTGTTTCCAGACATCCCCGGCGGATGCAGGAGATGGAACGCTTTATGGAGTATTACCTTCCCACAACGGTAAAGCTGGTTAATGCATACCGTGATTTTGACAGCGTGGGGACCCAGGGAGCCAATATTACTTCTGCCAAGGCGGAGATTGAGAGAACCCTTGATACCATAAACCAGGCCTTTGAGCGGCTGCTTGATGATCTTTACCAGGATGCCGCCTTGGATGTTTCCACAGACGCATCGGTGATCCAAACCATGTTAAAAAAGGATGGCTGGGCGGAAAGTGATTTTACAGGAGGAACGAAGAATGAGTAAGGATATTGAAGAGATGTTAAAGGAAGCGCCGGGGCTGACACTGGCTCCCCTTGAGGCAGGAGTAATGGAAGAAACCCAGATTGTCCATACAGTAAGCACTTTAAAAAAGGTGGAAGAAGTGCCTGTGGCAGACTTGACGCCGGAAGAAGAAAGACAAGTGGCCGATTTTTCAGAAAAGATCGATTTAAAGGATTCTAATCTGATCCTTCAGTATGGAGCAGGTGCCCAGAAAAAGATTGCCGATTTTTCAGAAGCGGCCCTTGATAATGTAAAGTCAAAGGATCTGGGGGAAGTGGGCCAGATGCTGACGGAAGTGGTCGTGGAGCTTAAGAGCTTTGAGGTGGAAGAGGAAGAAAAGGGTCTTTTCGGATTTTTCAAAAAAAGCGTAAACAGGGTGGAGGGCATTAAGGCCAAGTATGCCAAGGCGGAAACCAATGTAAACCAGATCTGCAAGGTCCTTCAGAACCATCAGATCCAGCTTTTAAAGGACATTGCTCTTTTAGATAAAATGTATGATCTCAACACCACCTATTTCAAAGAGCTGACCATGTATATTCTGGCGGGAAAAAGGAAGCTTGCAAGGGTGCAGCAGGAGGAGCTGCCGGCACTTTTGGACCGGGCGGCAAAAAGCGGGCTTCCTGAGGATGCACAGGCTGCCAATGACTTATCCGCCATGCTGAACCGTTTTGAAAAGAAGATTCATGACTTGGAGCTTACCCGGATGATATCCATTCAGATGGCTCCCCAGATCCGCCTTGTCCAGAACAATGACACCATGATGACGGAAAAGATACAGTCCACATTGGTGAACACCATTCCCCTCTGGAAGAGCCAGATGGTTCTTGCCATTGGGATCAACCATTCTGAGCAGGCTGCAAAGGCCCAGCGTGAGGTGACGGATATGACCAATGAGCTTCTGCGGAAAAATGCAGAGGTATTAAAAACCGCCACGATTCAGACTGCAAAGGAATCAGAGCGGGGCATCGTGGACATAGAGACCCTTAAGAAGACCAATGAATCTCTTATAACCACCTTGGATGAAGTGGTCCGCATCCAGGCAGAAGGCAGGACAAAACGCCGGGAAGCAGAGGCAGAGTTAGGCCGGATGGAAGGCGAGTTAAAGTCCAAGCTTTTAGAACTGAGCAGATAAGAACGGTTAAATAGACTTGCAGCAGAAAATTAATTTTCCTGTTGTAAGTCTTTTTTAGTCGTGCTATAATAACATAACACTTTACCGTGATGTACTGTCAGAGCACGGGATGTGATTTTAATGCAAAGGAATGATGATAGATGGGGTTAGACCTATAAAAGCCACGTTGTTCATTGTCAAAAAATACAGCGTGATTTACCGACTCCAAAGCCTGCGATGATTTTTTATGAGGCAGAACAAGGAAATTTTGTCCTGTTTCAGAAATGAATCCGGCAGTCCGCCGGGCAGGACAGACGATTAAATGATGATGGAGGAGATAAAACATGTTGAATTATCAAAGATATAAAAGAGTACCGGTAGTCAGTTATCCGGAGAGACAATGGCCGTGCAATGAGATTAAGAAAGCACCCATCTGGTGCAGCGTTGACTTAAGAGATGGGAACCAGGCCCTTACGGAGCCTATGGTCGTGGAAGAGAAGATTGAGATGTTTGATCTCCTCATTAAACTGGGATTTAAGGAGATTGAGATTGGTTTTCCGGCAGCTTCCCAGATTGAATATGATTTCTTAAGGCAGCTTGTAGAGCGAAAGCTGATTCCTGATGACGTGGTCATTCAGGTTTTGGTTCAGTGCAGGGAGCATTTGATCAAAAGGACTTTTGAAGCCCTTCAGGGAGTTAAGAAGGCGATTGTACATATTTACAATTCCACTTCAACCCTGCAGAGGGATGTAGTTTTTAATAAGAGAATGGATGAGATCAAGGAGATCGCCGTTCAGGGCACCCAATGGGTGAAGGAGTATATGCAGGGCTTTGACGGAGAGCTGACCCTTGAATATTCACCGGAAAGCTTTACTGGAACAGAGCTTGAGTTTGCTCTGGATATCTGTACCGCTGTCCAGGAAACCTGGGGCGCATCACCGGATAAGAAGATCATTATTAACCTTCCGTCAACCGTGGAGATGACGACTCCCAATGTTTATGCGGATCAGATCGAATGGATGAACACCCGTTTCAAGAACCGTGACAGCATTATTTTAAGCGTTCACCCTCACAATGACCGGGGAACCGGCATTGCAGCTACGGAGCTTGCCCTGCTGGCAGGAGCCGACCGGGTGGAAGGCACGCTTTTAGGAAACGGCGAGCGGACCGGTAATGTGGATATTTTAACGGTTGCATACAATATGTTCTCTCAGGGGATCAATCCGGAACTTCACATTGAAAATATCCGTGAGATTGTTGACGTATATGAGCGGTGTACCAAGATGGAAGTGGAGCCGAGACATCCATATGCAGGAAAGCTTGTGTTTACCGCCTTTTCCGGCTCTCACCAGGATGCCATCAACAAGGGCATGCAGGCCATGCGTGACCGGAAGAATTCCCACTGGGAGGTTCCTTACCTGCCCATTGATCCGTCGGACATTGGCAGGCAGTATGAGCCTATCGTGCGGATCAACAGCCAGTCCGGCAAGGGCGGCGTAGCATTTGTTATGGATACCTTCTATGGTTTCAAGCTTCCAAAGGGAATGCACAAGGAGTTTGCAGATGTGATCCAGGCGATTTCCGAAAAGCAGGGTGAGGTCGCTCCTGAGCAGATCATGGATGAGTTTAAAAGCAACTACACCGAGAAAAAAGAGCCTATTCACTTCCGCAAGAGCCAGATTACAGAGGCGGAGGATGATGTGGAATTCTCAACCCTTGCCAAAGTACGCTACACGGATCACGGCATAGAGAAGATCTTCGAGGGCGTAGGAAACGGACCCATCGACGCAGTGCAGAAAGGCCTGGAAAAAGAACTGGGCATCGAGATCCGGGTTCTGGACTACTACGAGCATGCTCTTACTTCCGGTTCCGGAGCACAGGCGGCTTCCTATATCCATCTGCTGGATGTGAAGACAGGAAAGGCAACTTACGGCGTGGGAATCAGTTCCAACATCACAAGAGCATCTATCCGCGGTATCTTCAGTGCGGTCAACCGGTTATTCTATTCATAAAATAAAGGAGAGTGCCGCTCAATGGCATGAAATCATCATGATTCCATGCCAGGAGCGGTGCTCTTGTTCTTTTTAAGTTGAAAATCCGGTTGGATTTTCAGTTCATGATCTTTTTTTTCTATGTTGTTTTTAATTTATACAGATGGTTCCGGAGCTTTTTCTCTGGATTTTTGAGTGCAGTTTATTAATGTCATATCCTATGGTCAGTAAAAGAAGCTTGATTATTGCATTGATTCTTTCCCATGTCAGGCAGAAGGCTGTGTAATTGTTGTGATGCGTCTGTAAAGCGGTATGTTTTATTGGAAGATTATAACCATGATGATCTATCAATCTATGAACGGAGAAATTGACTGCGCTTGCGATAATCAAAATGAGCCGTGTTGGCAATTGGTTTGGCTTGCATTGGAATCCTACAGTTTTGCAACAGTCAAATGAAAAGGTTATTTAGCACTGATGAGTGCATAAAAATGCCGATTTAAATAGTAAAAACGACGAAAATAATTTAAAAATAAAAAAATAATTTAAAAAGATTATTATAATACACAAGAAAAATATAAGGAAAATGTTGACTTTTTAAAAATGACATGTTAATATCTATCCATCAGTTAAGGGGGCTGTCACAGATAGAAGGTAAATCCAAATCGAAAAAGTGAACAGATGAAAACTTGTTATTATCAGGAAGCACAGTTGGATCGTGAATATGGCTTGAACATATACGAAACCTGCTTGGTTCAGGGGATTTTTATCCCTGCGAATCAGGCGGGTTTTCTTTTTTGGGAGGATCAGGAAGATGAAAATTATCAAATATTTAAACAATAATGCTGCACTGGTCTTAGACGGACAGGAGCGTGAGCTGGTTGTCATGGGAAAAGGAATCGCTCATTTATCCCATAAAAATGAGGAGATACCACGTGAATTGATTGATAAAACATTCATTTTAGACGACCGGTCACAGCTTGCACAGTATACCCAATTATTTTCGGAAATTCCGGGGACGATTTTTGAATTGGCTGGCCGTTATGTAACGAAAGCAAAAGAGGATTTGAACCGTACTTTACAGAATTCTCTTTTCATATCCCTGGCAGACCATTTAAACAGCATGGTTGAGCGTGGAAAGCTGGTGGCTTATCTGGAAAACAGAATGCTTTGGGATATCAGGAGAATGTATCAGGATGAATTTCGCCTAAGCAGGGAGTTGGTGGCTGAATTTAATAAGCTCTATGATACCTGGTATGATGACCATGAATCAGCAACACTTGCCATGCATTTTGTCAATGCGGAATTGGAATCAGGTTTAGAAACTGCAGGGAAGATAACAAAGCTCATTGGAGAGATTTTAAATATAGTAAAATACCATTCTTTAATTGATTATAACGAAGAAAGTTATGCTTATTACCGTTTTGTGACTCACTTGCGTTTTCTGGCCCATCGGATTTTTCAGGGTTCACAATTAAATGATGCCGATATGAGCGAGATGTTAAAAGACCACTTAAGCCAACGCTACGAAGATACTTTTCAGTGCGTGGAAAAGATCAGGCAATTTATCTGGAACCATTATCATTACTGCTTCACAGAACAGGAAGGATTATATCTGGCTATTCATATCATTAAGATTCTTGATGATAGTATACAAATAAATTAGAAAGGGGAGATTTGCCATGGGAAAATATGAAGAATTGGCAAAGAAAATCGTCAAGGAAGTAGGAGGGAAAGAAAATATTGCGTCTTTGACCCATTGCATTACCCGCCTTCGTTTCCAGCTAAAGGATGAGAGCAAGGCACATGATGAAGTTTTGAAGAAAATGGAAGGAGTCGTTACGGTTATGAAAAGCGGCGGCCAATACCAGGTGGTAATTGGTAACCATGTACCTGCCGTATACGAAGACGTCTGCCAGGTGGCAGGAATCAGCACGGAAGGGGAGGCGGAAGAAAGTACATATAAAAAGAGTACATTTGACAGGCTGATTGATATTATCAGCGGCTGCTTCCAGCCGTTTCTGGGAGTTTTGGCAGCAGGCGGTATCATAAAGGGTTTGAATGCGCTTTTAGTATTTCTGGGTGTTTATCCGGCGGCGTCCGGATCATATGCGATGCTCAATGCCATCGGTGATTCTGTGTTCCAGTTTATGCCTGTAATCATTGGCTTTACTGCAGCAGCTAAATTTAATGTAAGTAAATTAACAGGTATGGCACTTGGTGCGGCCTTATGCTATCCGGGGATCCAGTTATCTGCCATGCAGGGAGGAGAACCGCTGGGCGTGTTATTTCAGGGAACTATTTTCCAAAGCGCTTATTACTTAAAGGCATTTGGGATTCCCTGGGTAGCCAATAACTATTTAAGCAGTGTAATTCCGGTTATTATCGTAGTTTGGTTCGCAGGTTATGTGCAAAAAGCAGCAAAAAAGGTAATTCCTGAGATGATCCAGAACTTTTTTGTTCCGTTTACGGTGATGCTTGTATCCATGACCGCAGGATTTTTGCTGATAGGACCAGTGGTATCCATTGCAACAAGTCTTTTGAGCACGGGATTTTCTGCTGTCTTTGCTGCCTCCCCCATTTTATTTGGTATCCTCATGGGATTCGTATGGCAGGTACTGGTTATTTTCGGACTGCACTGGGCTGTAATTCCCATGGCTATCATACAGTTGTCTGAACTTGGATACAGCAACGTATTAAGCGGAACTTTTGGAGCAAGTTTTGCACAGACTGCGTGTGTACTGGCCATGTACTTCAAGCTCAAAGACAAAAAAACAAAATCACTCTGTATCCCTGCAGTGATTTCCGGTATCTGCGGTGTAACGGAGCCGGCCATTTATGGTATTACCCTTCCGAAAAAGCTGCCGTTTATTTTTTCCATGATCGGCGGCGCGGCAGGCGGTGCCGTAATTACTGCCATGGGTACAAATTCCTATACCATGGGCGGTCTTGGAATCTTTGGTGTTGTAAACTTTATTAACAATGAAACGGGAGATGCAAGCGGCATGTTTCACTCATTTATCTGCATCATTGTTTCTTCCCTGGTGGGATTCCTGCTTACGTTCTTCTTTTGGAATGATAAAGAAGAGCCGGTTGAGGAAAGTATGGGAACCGATGCATCAAAAGGTGCGCAAAATGGTCCTGGGGAGATTCTTTCTATAGAGGTTCTTTCTCCGGTAGAAGGCGATATCGTTCCATTGGAAAATCTGGAGGATGCTGCATTTTCCAGCGGTACATTGGGAAAGGGAATTGCAGTAGAGCCATCAAAAGGAGTTGTTGTTTCACCGGTAGATGGTGTGATCAGTGCTTTTTTCCATACAAAGCACGCATTGGGCATTAAAGGGGATAATGGTTTGGAGATTCTGATTCACGTAGGTATGGATACCACCAGATTAGAGGGGGAAGGATTTACTGCTAAGGCAGAACAGGGGCAGAACGTAAAAAAAGGCCAGGTCTTATTGGAATTTGATATGGATTTTATTCATTCCAAAGGATATTCCCTGACCACACCGGTATTGATTACGAACTTAAGTGAACATGACGGTATGATTTTGTGGAAAGAAAAGAAGGTTACTACAGAGGATTGCCTGATAGGAATTGAGAGGGCAGTCAGCCGGCAATGATCTGTATGCCTGAAGAACATGGGCAGAAACGTATAAAAGAAAGGAGTTATCATATGGCATTAAGAGAGGATTTTTTATGGGGTGGTGCAACTGCTGCCAACCAATGCGAAGGGGGGTATTCAGAGGGAGGCAGAGGTCTTGCCAATGTGGATGTGGTTCCCCATGGCAAAGATCGTTGGGCTGTGGCTACTGGAGAGAAGAAAATGTTCGATTTTGATGAGGAACACTACTACCCGGCAAAAAAAGGCATTGATATGTATCATCATTATCTTGATGATATTAAATTATTTGGGGAAATGGGGTTTAGAACTTATCGCCTTTCCATCGCATGGAGCAGGATTTTTCCTGACGGGAACGATACAGTTCCCAATGAAGATGGGTTGAAATTTTACGAAACTATTTTTAAAGAATGCCATAAGTACGGCATTGAGCCGCTTGTTACTTTGGTACATTTTGACTGTCCCATGCACTTGATCACAGAATACGGCGGCTGGCGGAACAGAAAGGTCATGGACTTTTTTGTAAATTACTGTAAGACCGTATTTACCCGTTACAAAGGCCTGGTAAAATATTGGCTTACCTTTAATGAAATCAACATGATTCTCCATGCCCCTTTTATGGCGGCAGGATTATATTTTGAGGAAGGGGAAGACAGAACGCAGATTCAGTACCAGGCAGCTCATCATGAACTGGTAGCCAGTGCTTTGGCAGTCAGACTGGCTCATGAAATCGACCCGGAAAACCAGGTGGGCTGTATGCTGGCGGCAGGACAATATTATCCCTTTACCTGCAAGCCTGAGGATGTATGGGCAGCATTTGAAGGAGACAGAGAGGGGTATTTCTTTGTTGATGTACAGGCAAGAGGCGAGTATCCTGATTATGCATGGAAACGTTTTGAGAGAGAAGGAATTAAGCTGGATCTGGCAGACGGTGATTTGGAAATATTGAAAGAAAACCCGGTTGACTTCATTTCTTTTTCTTATTATTCCTCGAGAGTAGCCAGCGGGGATCCAACTGCTGCAGGAACAACGGAAGGCAATGTATTTGCTTCCTTGAAAAACCCTTATTTGGAAGCCAGCCAATGGGGATGGCAGATCGATCCTCTGGGGCTTCGAATTACTCTGAATGCTTTATATGACCGTTACCAAAAACCGCTGTTTATTGTGGAAAATGGCTTAGGTGCAAAGGATGTGGCCGATGTAAATGGATATGTAGAAGACGACTACCGAATCGAATACTTAAAATCCCACATTGAGGCCATGAAAGATGCGGTTACAATGGATGGCGTGAATTTAATGGGATATACGCCTTGGGGCTGTATTGATTTAGTAAGTGCTTCCACGGGAGAGATGAGTAAACGCTATGGATTTATTTACGTAGACCTGGATGATTGGGGAAATGGAACCGGAAAACGCTCCAGGAAAAAATCCTTTTATTGGTATAAGAAAGTCATTGCTGCCAATGGGGAAGATCTGGCCTTCTGAAACCCAACCCTGTCATGCCTGTCAAGAGGGGGCGGGCCGGCAGATATCCGGAGGAAAATGAACATTAGGGGTATTTGATATTAAGGATGAGGAGAAAAAAATATGAAAAAGCTTAGTAAATATATATCGGCGTTTTTACTTGGATCCATGCTTATCACAGGCTGTCAGGCGGCATCCGTGAAGCAGCCGGAAACGACAGCGCAGACCGAACCGGAGAAAGTATCTGCAGAAGAGCCTGGGGCAGCGGTTGATACGGTGACGCT
This sequence comes from Lacrimispora brassicae, assembly GCF_054772055.1. NCBI lineage: Bacteria > Bacillati > Bacillota > Clostridia > Lachnospirales > Lachnospiraceae > Lacrimispora > Lacrimispora brassicae. Next base: position 98,510 of record NZ_BRYH01000049.1, read on the forward strand.
TTATATTACACGTCACGGTAAGACCATGTTAAATACTACCGACCGTTCCCAGGGCTGGATTGATGCACCGCTGACACCTGCCGGAGTAGAAGTGGCAGAAGCTTTGGGGAGAGGCTTAAAATCAGAGGGAGTTGAATTTGATGCTGTGTATACAAGCGATAGCGGACGGGCCATTGAGACTGCAGAAATCGTACTGAAGGAAATAGGCCTTGACCTGGAGATTCATAAAGACAAAAGGCTCAGGGAGTTTAACTTTGGTACTTATGAGGGAATGCCAAATGAGGAGATGTGGGAAGCGGTTGCAGTAGCCCAGGGCATGACACTGGAGGATATGATGGCTTCCATGCAGACAGGGAGTTTTATGGATACCGTTGCACCTTTTGCGGATACCCTGGCACAACTGGATAAGGATAAGTCAGCGGAACAGGGCAATTGGCCTGCGGAAGATATTGCCACGATCCAGGCTCGTTTACAGGCGGTATTTGGTGATATGGTAAAGGAATCCATGGATAAGGGCAATGCTGATGTTTTGGTGGTTTCTCACGGATTAAGCATCGGAACATTTCTTGCAACAGCCGATGCAAATGCAGAAGTGCCGGCAGCAGGACTGAAGAATGCCAGTGTATCAAAGGTAGTTGTCAAAGATGGCATATATACGGTGGAAACGGTGAATGATTTGTCTTATGTTGAAAAAGGAAAGTGATCATAAAAGCAAAAATAGAAAACTCTCAGGAGCCTTACGCTCTTGGGAGTTTTCTGTTTTTGTTTTTATAACTTTACGGGAGTTTGCCATATCGGAAACCGTATTAACACAAATACTGCTGTTACGAAAGTTTCCTGGTCAACCGAAGACCCTCGTAAACTTCGACAGCCAGGTGCTATATCAGATTTTTGCCGTTGATTCCCGGATCACCAGTTCCGCATCCAGGATCAGGGATTTTGGGGAACTGGAGGGATTTTCCATCATTTCCAGCAGCATTTCACAGGCGCTGTACCCAAGCTGCAGCCGGGGCTGGTTGACCGTTGTGATGGAAGGGCAGGTCATTGTGGAAAATTCGATGTTGTCAAAGCCCACCACCATAATATCCCTGGGCACATTGAGCTTAAAGCGTTTTGCAGCCCGGATGACCGCAGCCGCAAAAATATCAGAAGCCACAAAGAAGGCATTGGGTCTTGGTTCGCTGTTTAACAGGCGGCAGATGGCGGCGTAAGCCATCTGGTAGTTGATCTCCGGAAGCTGTATGATCCAGTTTTGAGGCACAGAGATCTCCGCTTTTTTTAAGGCGCTTAAATATCCCTCCTGCCGTTTTACCGCATACTTAAAGCTTAAGGGGCCGTTGATCAGAGCGATTTTATTGCAGCCGCAGTTGCATAAGTATCCGGTGGCAGTCTCCGCGGCGGAAAAGTCGTCAATGCTCACATATGGGTATCCGGTGGCATCCTCATTGTATTCGCAGCATTGTACCAGAGGGGTGATGGCGCGTATCTGTTTCAGTTGTTCTTCCGATGCCCGGTTTAAAAGGATGGAACCGGCAGCGTTGACCCGGTGGAGCAGGTTGCAGAAGTTGCGGATGGACCCCCGGTCCAAGGGAGATTCATTGATGAGAAGGTGGCAGCCATGGGCTTTTGCAGAAACTCTGGCCCCTTTTATGACCTCCTGGTAGAACACATTCTCAATTCCGGGAATATTTAAAACGATCAGCGGCTGTTCTTCAATGGATGATGGGGCGGTGGATTCAAACGCATATCCAAGGGCAGCCATGGCGCTTTCCACCCGTTTGATGGTATCCGCCTTGACCAGCTCTCTGTGGTTTAACACACGGGAGACGGTGGCCGGTGAGACCCCTGCCTGTCTGGCAATTTCTTCTATTGTAATTTTTTCCTGTTTCATTCCCCTGTTCTCCCTTTGTACGGTTATTACTTTTGTTTATATCACGGGAAAGGATTCTTGTAAATAAAAAGTTTTCAAAATTATGAAAACTTTTCAGAAAAATAAGAAGACGATTGTGCAGTTTGTTTATATTATCACAATAAAATATGGATATAACATGGAAAAACTATTAATAACGCCCAAAAACTTGAAAACAATGCGGGGAAATGTTAAAATCACCTTGAAAAAATGAAAGAAATGAAACGCAATATGAAAACCAATCGGTAGAGGAAGAGAGGAAGCTATGAAGGTAGGAATCATTGGGTGCGGAAGGATCGCACAGACAAGACATATCCCTGAATATGCAGAGCATCCTGGAGTCCAGATCGCAGGCTATTATGATTTTAATGTGGAAAGGGCAAAGGAACTGGCTGCCGCTTACGGCGGAAAGGTGTATGATTCCGCAGATGCTCTGCTGGCCGACCGGGGAATTGATGCGGTGAGCGTTTGTACAGTCAATCATACCCATGGGGAAATTACCGTCAAGGCTCTTCGGTCAGGAAAACATGTGCTGTGTGAAAAGCCCATGGCAATAAGTCTTGGAGAATGCAAGGAAATGGTGCACGCGGCGGCGGAAAACAACCGGAAGCTGATGATCGGACAGAATCAGAGGTTTGCCAGGGCTCATGTAAGGGCAAAGGAGCTTCTTTCAGAGGGCCTGATCGGAAAAATCCTCACATTTAAGACCACATTCGGCCACGGAGGTCCGGAGACCTGGAGCATTGACGGGGGAGCCAACAATTGGTTTTTTGATAAAGAGAGAGCTTCCATGGGGGCAATGGCTGATCTGGGAGTTCATAAAACGGATCTGATTCAGTTCCTTCTGGGCCAGAAGGTAGCAGCAGTGACTGCCCAAATGCTGACCCTGGATAAGAGATATGAGTCAGGAGAGCTGATTGGCGTAGATGATAACGCCATTTGCATTTACGAGATGGAGCATGGAGCCATAGGAACCATGACAGCCAGTTGGACCTATTACGGAAGAGAAGACAACTCTACGGTCCTTTACGGGACCAAGGGAATCATGAAGATCTACGACGATCCGGACCATTCCATTTCCGTGGTTTTAAAAAATGGGGAACAGATTTTATACGATATTGATAAGATACAGACCAATGACAGTCAGACAAAATCCGGGATCATTGATGCATTTGTGGATGCCCTGGAAGCAGGGAAAGAAGTGCCGGTCAGCGGCGCTGATGTGTTAAACGCCATGGAAGCTGTGTTTGCATGTCAGGAGTCCAGCAGGGAGAAGCGGAGGATCGTGATCAGGGAAAAAGGGGGAGAGATGGGATGAAACTGGGATTTGTCAGTGCAATTCTGGGTGAATGGACCTTTGAAGAAATGATCGATACAGCAGCAGACATGGGGTTTCAGTGCGTGGAAGTGGCCTGCTGGCCCCAGGGAGAGGCAGAGCGCAGATATGCGGGAGTCAGTCACATTGACGTGGACTGCCTGACAGCAGAAAAGGCGAAGTACATAGGGAACTACTGCAGAGAACGGAATGTAGAGATTTCTGCTCTTGCCTTTTATCCCAATGTGATGGATGTGGATGAGGAAAAGAGGCAGGCAAATATTTCTCATCTTAAAAAGGTGATGGATGCCAGCGCCAAGCTGGGAGTCGGGCTTGTGACCACCTTTATCGGCAGGGATCAGACAAAGTCTGTGGAAGAGAACCTGGAGCTGGTGAAGGAAATATGGCCGCCCCTTCTTGCCCATGCAGAGGAAAAAGGGGTGCGGGTTGCTATTGAAAACTGCCCCATGCTGTTTGGCAGGGAGCAGTGGCCAGGCGGGCAGAACCTGATGACAACACCGGTCATCTGGGAGGAGATTTTTAAAATCCTGCCCAATGAAAACCTTGGGATCAATTATGACCCATCTCATTTCATCTGGCAGATGATGGATTACATCCAGCCTCTTTACCAGTTTCAAAAGAAAATCTTCCACGTTCATTATAAAGACATTAAGCTGTATGAGGATAAGCTGAAAAAAGTGGGTACCATGGCATATCCCCTGGCCTATATGTCGCCCAAGCTTCCCGGTCTTGGGGATGTGGACTGGGGGAAATATGTCAGCGCATTAACTGATATCGGGTATGACGGGTTTACCTGCATTGAAGTGGAGGACAGAGCCTTTGAGGGCTCCAGGAAAAAGATCCTGGACAGCTTGAAACTGTCTAAGAAATATATGGACCAGTTTATTATTTAAATTAAGGCAGCAAAGCTGCTTTGATAGAGAAGGAAAATGTAAAAGGAGGAAACAGCAATATGAAAAAAGCAGCAGCAATTATTTTAGCGGCATTGGTGGCGGTGGGAGGAACTGCATGTTCCCAGGTAAAACCGGCAGACACCACAACAGCGGCAGCAAAAGCGGAGACAACAGCAGAGACTACAGCGGCGGATACTGCAAAAGAAACGGAAGCCCTTAAGGAAGGCTCTCATATTTATGTACTGACCGTACCTGAGGATCACGGCTGGACCGGTTCCGTGGCTACCTTTGCCAAAGAAAAGATCGAAGAAGTAAACGGGAAAGGCACCTACACGGCGGAGCTGATCACCTCTGCCAATGCAGCGGAGCAGATCCGTAACATTGAGGATATCATTTCCAAGGGAGAAAAGAACATTGCAATGGTTATTCAGCCTATTGACGATACGGTGCAGTCCGCCATTCAGGGCGTGATTGACGCAGGAATCCCCTATGTGGCCTTTGACCGGATCATTGACGGTGTGTCAGAAAAGGCCGTGTCCAATGTAAAAGGCGACAACTCCGGCATCGGCGCAGGTGCAGCCGCTTATTTCGTCTCCCTGGGACTTACACCGGGAGAATCCATCTATGTGTATGAAGGCGATACCTCTTCCGTAACGACCTTAAGGGACGAGGGCTTTACCAAATATTTGACAGGGGAGCTGGAATTCGGCGGAGTGACCATTGCAGAAGATAAGAAATGGACTGAGGATGACTTAAAATCCATTACATTCTCCGGCGCCATGAACTGGAGCCGTTCAGACACAAAAACAGCCTTTGAATCTCTTCTGGGAGACAGCAAAAATGCCAAGATCAAATGGTTCTATGCAGAGGATGACGAGCTGGCCATGGGAATCTTGGAGGCCCTTTCCGGAGGCGGAATCGATGAGGCCACCAAGGAGACCTTCCTTTCCGGTAAACCGGTCATCACCGGCTGCGGAGGCCTTGACGAACTGTATGAGGTTCTTCGCGGAGAGACCTATGAGGATATTGCTTCAAAATGCGGCGGCATCATGTCCGTCACCTACAGCCCGTCCATGATCCAGACAGCCATTGAAGACATGGTTGATCATCTGGATGGAAAGCAGGTCACCCAGGATCATGTAATTGCCTGTGAAAATGTAACATCAGATAATGTAACTGAGTACCCATCCTTTTAGGAATAATGGTCTGAGGGACAAAAGGGGCCGTTCGCCGCTTAAGGAACGGCCCCTTTTAAAAAACCGGAGGTTGCGATATGAGTTTATTGGAAATGAATGGGATCTGTAAGGCATTTAACGGAGTCCAGGTATTAAAGGAAGTCCGCCTAAAGGTAGAGCAGGGAGAGGTCCATGCGCTGTTGGGAGAAAACGGGGCGGGGAAATCCACCCTGATGAATGTGCTGACAGGAGTATTTCCCAAAGACAGCGGAACCATTGCATTTGACGGAAAAGAGATCCATACCATCACCATCAGACAATCGGAGGAACTGGGAATTGCCTTTGTCCATCAGGAACTGAATCTGTTTAACGACCTAAAGGTTTATGAAAATATTTTTCTTGGAAAAGAGTATAAGAACAGGCTGGGAAAGCTGAACAAACGGAAGATGATGGAGGAAACAAAAGAGCTGTTTCATGAACTGGGAGTTGACATAAACCCCGGAGAGCTGGTGGTAAATTTAAAGACCAGCCAGAAGCAGATGCTGGAAATCGCAAAGGCATTGTTTTTCAAGGCAAGGCTGCTGATTCTGGATGAGCCTACCACATCCTTAAATAACGAGGAAGTAAAGCATTTGTTTGGAATCGTCAATCACTTGAAAAAAACAGGGACCTCCTTTATTTTTATTTCCCACAAAATGCCGGAGATCTTTGAACTGGCTGACCGGTATACTGTATTCCGAAATGGGGAGTTTATAGGTGACGGAGCCATTGGGGATACGACTCCGGAGGCGGTGACCGGGCTGATGGTAGGAGAGAATTATTCTGCCGGAGAAGTCTATGAGAAGCGGAAACCGGGGGAAGTGGTGCTGGAGCTTAAGGATTTTTCAGGACCTGGATTTGAACTTGTGTCCCTGCAGGTGAAAAAGGGACAGATCATCGGACTGACCGGGCTTCAAGGTTCAGGAAGCAGCGAACTGATGCAGTGTATGTTCGGCGTTACAAAGGCCATGTCAGGGGAAATGAAGATCAGGGGCAAACGGGTACCTTCCTATTCCATCCATAAGGCCATGAAGTCTAAAATTGCCATGCTGGCTTCCAACCGGAAGGAAAATTCCGTCATTCCTGACATGAATTTGCTGGAAAACATGTATCTGGCGGAACACACCTTATCAGCGACCAGGCCTCACATCCAAAAGCAAAGGGAAGAAGAGCGGTTTGAAGGGTACAAAGCCCTGCTGAATATCAAAGCCGGAAGCAGCCGGGATTCCATTCTGTCTTTAAGCGGAGGAAACCAGCAGAAGGTGTTTATTGCCAGATGGCTGAATACTGATGCGGATATTCTCCTGTTTGACAATCCCACCCAGGGAATTGACGTAGGAGCCAAGGCAGAGATTTACAAGCTGATACTGGAAATGGCAAAAAAGGGAAAGACAATTCTCATCAATACCCTGGAAATACCGGAGATCCAGAAGGTGGCTGATTGCTGCGCGGTTTTTTATAACGGCAGAATCATCAAAATTCTGGATCATGATGAAATCAATGAGACAACGGTCATGCTGTATTCCACAAATGCCGTGAACCAGGAAATAGGAGGATAAAGAAATGAAGGCAGGAGAAAAGAAAAACGGAATGTCCCTGGGCGTTCTATCCAGATGGTGCGGGGAATTCAGCTTTATTATCGTATTTGTGCTGATTTTTATGGTGTATGCCTTAACCAGCAACGGGCTGACCTGGAGCGGTACCATGAATATTTTCCGCCATTCGGCAGTGGTTGGGATCATCGGGCTGGGGATGGGCCTGGTTTGCATGACAGGGGAAATCGATTTGTCGGTAGGCTCCATGCTGGCTTTAAACAGCGGGCTGTCGGTGATTCTGTTTAACATTACGGACAATATTCTGGCCACATTGGTGTTTGCACTTTTATTTGGTGCGGCCTGCGGCCTGGTCAACGGTCTGCTGGTGGGATACGTTAAAATGCCGGCCTTTATCGTTACCCTGGCCACCATGCTGATCTTCCGTTCCTTTGCTCAGTATATCTGCCAGCATATTGACAAGGCTCTGGCAGGAGGAGGAAGCAGTGTGTACCGGATGATCAAGGAGCTGTCTTCCTATCAGCCGTTTTACGGCCTGGGAAACGGGAAGGTCTTTACAGTTCCCATTGTGGGGCTGATCCTGATTTTAATTACCGCATTATTTGTTTACATAACTACCAGCACCAAGTACGGAAAAAAGGTCTATGCTGTTGGCAGCAATGCAAAGGGCGCCCAGATGGCAGGAATCAATGTGAGCCTGATGAAGGTATCTGTATTTGTGATTGGGGGAATTTTGACAGGACTTGCCTCCTTTTTGTGGGTGGCCATGAATGCCTCCTCTGACCCGGCCACAACGGGAAACAGCTATGAAATGTATGCCATTGCAGCAGTGGTATTAGGCGGAATCAGCATGTCAGGAGGGAAAGGCAAATGCCTGGGAATTTTGTTTGGAGCCATGTCCTATACCATCATTGATAAGATCATCGTTGCACTGAAGATGGATTCCTTAATTAATGATGCCATTAAAGGGATCATTCTGATTCTGGTGATCGTAGTTCAGATTATAGGGCCGAGGATTAAGGAAAGGATGACAAGGCATAAATAATCTGGTTCATAAGCTTTATGGATAGAGACAAAAGAGTGGGAAGGGAATTTGGTGATCGTACCAGAAGGGGAAACTGGTATCATCACCAAATTCCCTTTTTCCATCTGGCTATATCCTCCCGGCCGTTTTCATGGAAATCGGGATTTTGCAAGAAGAATTTACTTTTTACGGTGACTTTAGTATAATGGAAACAGTTTATAACCAAGACAGGAGAAAGAAACCATGAAAAAATATGATTATGTGCTGGCAGGCAGCGGCCTCTATTCCGGTGTTTTCGCATACATGGCAAGGCAAAAAGGGAAAAAGTGCCTTGTGGTAGAGAAAAGGGATCACATAGGGGGCAATATTTACTGTGAGGAAACAGAAGGAATCCATGTGCACCGTTACGGAGCCCATATTTTCCATACCAGCAACAAGAAGGTTTGGCAGTTTGTCAATGAACTGGCAGAGTTCAACCGCTATACCAATAGCCCGGTGGCAAATTACAAGGGCGAAATGTACAACATGCCCTTTAATATGAACACCTTCAGCAGGATGTGGGGAATATCCACCCCTGGGGAGGCAAAGGCAAAGATCGAAGAGCAGAAAGCTTCCATAACCGGAGAACCACAGAACCTGGAGGAGCAGGCCATCAGCCTTGTGGGAAGAGATATTTATGAAAAGCTGGTGAAAGGTTATACAGAAAAACAGTGGGGCAGAGACTGCAAGGATCTCCCAGCCTTTATCATCAAACGCCTTCCCGTTCGATTTACCTATGACAACAATTATTTTAATGACTTATATCAGGGAATACCCATAGGCGGATATAATGTAATCATTGAAAAGCTGTTTGAGGGCTGTGACGTGGAAATGGGCGTGGACTATCTGGAAAATAAAGAATATTATGATGGATTGGGAGAAGTGGTCGTTTATACAGGAACCATTGATGCATACTATGACTACCGGTTTGGAAAACTGGAATACCGGAGTCTGTGCTTCGAGACAGAAGTGGCCGATATGGAAAATTACCAGGGAGTGGCCGTGGTCAATTATACAGACCGGGAGACACCCTATACCAGGATCATCGAGCACAAACATTTTGAATTCGGAACCCAGCCAAAGACAGTGATCACGCGGGAGTATCCGGTGACATGGAAGGAAGGCCTGGAACCTTATTATCCTGTTAATGATGAAAGGAACCAGGCATTATATAAAAGGTATGCTGCCCTGGCTGATAAAGAGCCGAATGTAATTTTTGGCGGCCGCCTGGGAGAGTATAAATATTATGATATGGACAAGGTGATTGAGTCAGCCATGGAGAAGGTAAAAACTGAATTAATGTAAAAATCTTGCAAGAAAGACTGCTGAACCGGAAATCAGCAGTCTTTTTTTTCCTAGTGAGGGGAAAACAATGGGTAAGCATAAGGATTATATAAAAGTTATACTTTTATTATAAAAACAGAAAGGGTAAACAAGATGCAGGAACTGGAATTAAAATGCTTTCAGATCATTTCGGCGGCGGGGGTTGCAAAGTCTGATTTTATCGAAGCGATCAGCCAGATTAAGAACGGGGACATTTCCCGGGCAATGGAGCTGGTGAAAGAAGGAGAAAAAAGCTATGTGCAGGGACATGACGCACATACCGAATTACTGGCGTTAAAGGATGCGGTGGAATCCGTAAATTCTATGGTTCTTGTGATGCACGCGGAGGATCAGCTAATGGCAGCAGAACTGTATAAGACCATGTTTATGGAATTCAAAAATGTCTATGGGAAATTATCAGAACTGGAAAAAGAGGTGGGGAAATGAAAAGGATTTATCTGTTTTGCAGTGCCGGAATGTCTACCAGCATGCTGGCAGGAAATATGCAGGAGGTTGCGGATGAGCACAAGATATCTGTTGAAGTGAAGGCGTTTTCCATTGCCAAAATGGAAGAGATCTATGAAGAATTGCACCCGGACTGTATCCTGCTGGGGCCGCAGGTGAAATTTCTGTATTCAGACACCAAAAGTATCTATGAAAAAAAGAATACACCAGTCGGCGTAATTGATGCAAAGGATTATGGAATGATGAATGGGGAAGCTGTATTAAAATATGCAGTTAAATTAATTAAAAGGGGTATTTCATAGGAGAGGAAGGATCATCAAAAAAAGATAAGGAGAGGGAAATATATGAATAATAAATTAATGGAAAAATTAGAATCCAGGTTAATGCCAGTTGCCCAGGTTATAAGTAAGAACAAATATTTGCTGTCCATAAGAGATGGTTTTTTGATCAGCATGCCTCTGCTGGTCGTGGGTTCATTCTTTATGCTGATTGCAAACTTTCCCATTCAGCCATGGATCGATTTGCTGAAAAATACCTATATCAGCGGAGAATCCATATCATCAGTCTTATCGGTGGTAACAGACGCCACATTTTCATTAATGGCAGTTTTTGTTGTAATGGGTATCGGTTATAATTATGCAAAGTATGAGGAGACAAACAAGATATTCGGTGCAGCAGTTGCACTGATGAGCTGGTTCATGCTGATGCCGCTGACGACCTCTTACATTCCGGAAGGAGCGGAAAAAGTCTATGAGGTTGCAAGTATTCCCCTTAACTGGGTTGGATCAAAAGGCATTTTTGTGGGTATTTTATGTGCCATATTCTCAGTTAAGATATATAAACAGATCGAAAAAAAAGGCTGGGTCATCCGTATGCCAAAAGGAGTACCTCCCACAGTGGGACAGTCATTTGCGGCTCTTTTACCTGCCGCGATTGTAGCAGTGGCATTTTTGATTATTCATATTATTTTTTCATTTACACCCTGGGGCAATGCATTTGATTTTATTTTTAATATCCTTCAGATGCCGCTGCAACAAGTTGGAGATTCCTTGGGGGCTATGCTGGGAGTTTACTTTTTTGCCCACATCCTATGGCTTTTCGGTATACATGGAACCAACATCACAGATTCTGTATTCCGTCCCATCCTGTATGCCTTATCTGCAGAAAATCTAAGTGCCCTGCAGGCAGGACTGGAGCTTCCTCATATTATTAATGTTCAGTTCCAGGATTTATTTGCAACCTATGGCGGAGGAGGCTCCACCTTATCCATGCTGATCATTATGTTCTTTTTCTGTAAATCAAAGAGAATCAAAGAATTAGGCAAACTGTCCATTATACCAGCCATATTTGGCATTAATGAACCCATTATTTTCGGTTTACCAGTGGTTCTGAATCCGGTGATTGCGATTCCATTCGTAATTGTTCCCATGTTTAATATTTTCGTAACTTATGTCTGCATGAGCATGGGCATCGTACCGATCTGCAACGGCGTCGTAATGCCCTGGACCACACCGCCTATCATTTCGGGATTTTTGTCTTCCGGGTGGCAGGGAGCTTTGCTCCAGGCCGTACTGATCGCATTGGGCGCAATTATTTATATGCCTTTTGTCAAATCAATGGATAAGAATTATATCATGGAGGAATCAAGCAGTAAAGACGACGGAGAAGAAATATCATTGGATGAACTGTCCTTTGATGATTAGGAGCGTGTTATGATTAAAATAGTTATGATCTATGACCAGATCCAAGCCGGACTTGGTACGAAAGCAGATACCATGATACCCCTTGGAGCTAAAAATGTGCCCATTGGGCCAAGTATCATGATGGAGCGGTTCTTAAAGGAATATGACGAGAAGATCATGGCCTGCTTTTTCTGCGGTACAGGAACCTATTATGAAAATAAACAGGAGATCAGCCGCAAAATATGTAATAAGATCGAAACGATCAAACCGGATGTGGTTCTTTGCGGACCGGCATTTGATTACAAGGATTATGCAAAGATGTGCGCGGAATTGGCATATGAGATCAATGACCGGACATCAGTTCCGGCTTTTGCTTCCATGGCAAAGGAGAACGAAGAGGTAATTGCTGCATTCAAAGAAAAGGTGAATATTGTGAGATGTCCCAAAAAGGGAGAGGCCGAACTGAATAAAAGTCTGAAAAACATATGCAGTATGGCGAAAATATTAGCAGAGAAGTCAGAAGCAAAAGAACAGTACAAGGAGTATGTTTACTAGAAAGGAACGTTCATGCATAGATTTGGTATATCCGTTTATCCGGAACATTCGACACCTGAAAAGGATCTGGCTTATATAAAGCTGGCGGCAAAATACGGTTTTACAAGGATATTTACCTGTCTCCTGTCAGTAGAAGAACCTCCCCAGATTATTGTGGATCAGTTCGGAGGCTGGATTAGGAAGGCGGCTGAATTGGGATTTACGGTTGGTGTGGACACTAACCCGGAGGTATTTACCTATTTGAATGCAAAACCGGACAATTTGAAGGTGTTTGCAGACATGGGGGTAAAGATCATCCGCCTGGATGGGCATTTCAGTGACCGTGAAGATATTGCCCTGACACATAACCCCTATGGAATCGCCATTGAGTTCAATGCCAGCTCCAACATCAGCCTGGATCTGATGCTGGAGCGCGGGGGTGATATTCATAATATGGTCACATGCCATAATTTTTATCCGCAGAAATATACCGGGCTGGGCTGGGACCGGTTCATGAAGTTTACCAATCAGTATAAAAATTCAGGAATGATGGTTGCTGCGTTCATATCCAGCAATAACCAGAATACTTTTGGCCCCTGGCCTGTCTATGAGGGCTTGCCAACCTGTGAGATTCACAGAGGCATGCCGATCGACCTGCAGGCAAGGCATTTACTGGCAACCGGGAAGATCGATGACATATTGATCGGTAATGCATTTGCGGATGAAGGGGAACTACGGGCACTGTCCCGGATTGATACAAGCAGGATCACTCTCCGCATTGAAACTGAAAAAGATATTCTGCCGGAAGAGGAGAAGATCTTATATTCCTATTCCCATTTCGACCGGGTGGATACTTCCGATATTCTCATCCGGAGCAGCATCGGAAGAAAGGATTTCGGGAATGTGGGGATACCGGAAAGAGAATGTGCAAAGGCTGTATTAAAACCAGGTGACATCGTGGTAGTAAATGACCGGCTTTCTCATTACAGAGGTGAGATGCAGATCATCAAAAAGGAAATACCCTTACAGCCGTATTGGAATTACGTTGGTAAAGTAAAAGACGAAGAAAGAATGCTGTTAGACTTGTTAGAACCGGAATATTTATTTGGATTTATTAAAGAATAGTACATAGAAGAGGGAGAAAGGAGGAAAGATGAGAGAGTTCAATTGTACCATAAAGGATCGGCTGGGACTCCATGCAAGACCTGTCAGCAAGCTGGTGACGATCCTGGAAAAATATAATATAGAGGTGACGATCATAAAAGGGGATATGTCTGCCCAAGCCGATCATCTGCTTGCCCTGATGCAGCTTGGGGTGAAAAAAGACGATACAATCACCGTAAAGATAGAAGGACCGGACGAAGAAAATGCAGAGAAAGAAATTAAAACATTTTTTCATAAAAATCTGTAATAAAGTCAGGAAGTGATATAATGAAAGAATACTACGGTAATGCTGCATCAGGCGGGATTGCGGTTGGCAAGATCAAGAAGCTGCAAATAAAAAATATTCCTATTGATCAACAGGAAATTACTGATACAGCTCAGGAGAGAAAGAGGCTTGAGGATGCAGTTTGCCGGGTGGACCAGAGATTGGGACTTTTATATGAAAATGCATTGCAAAAAGCCGGTGAAGAACATGCGGAAATTTTCTCAATGCACCGGATGATGCTGAAAGATAAAGACTATCTGGCACATATCAATCAGTGCATTGAGGGGAAAAAAGAAAGTGCAGAAAAAGCAGTCCGGTCGGCTGAATCTATTTTCTCAGAGGTATTCCGTCAGATGCCGGATGATTATATGCAGGCGCGGGCAATTGATATCGTGGATATTTCCAGACATCTGATAGAAGCACTGACCAACAGCGAAAGTGATGTGCAGTTATACGAGCCTTCAATTATTGTTGCAGAAGACTTGACGCCGAGCCAGACGATGAGATTAAATAAGGATATGGTTCTGGCATTTGCAGTGAGACGCGGAAGTCAGAATTCCCATACTGCAATTTTGTCCAGAATGCTGGAGATACCAGCGATTTTAGGAATGGATTTCGATCTGGCTGATATCAGGGAGCAGGAACTGGCATGTGTGGATGGGAATAACGGCACATTTGTGATTGATCCGGATGAAGAGACGATTCGTAAAATGGAAGATCTGGATAGGATCGAAAAGAAAAAGAAGGAAATACTCCGGCAGTTCTTAAAATGATCCAGATGACCGTAGAAAATGGGCATAGCGAAAACTGCTGGGTAGGAATCTGCGGAGAGCTGGCCGCAGACCGGTTCATGACAGAGACATTCTTAAAGATGCAGGTAGATGAGCTGTCAGTTTCCCCGGCTTTTCTTCTGGAAGTCAGAAAGACAATCAGGGAAGCCAGAGCATATATTTAACAACGTCGTTAAAAAGTCGTTTGTTTTCAAGTGTTTGAAAGCAGACGGCTTTGGTTGGTTTCAAACAGGGTACCATGATTGGGAGTGGGGTTATGTTGAACGACAGACAGGAAAAGATTATTTCTTTACTAAGAAGTGAGAAAAAATGGAAAACCGGACAGGAATTATCGGCGATTCTTAACGTTTCTGACAGAACCATACGTTATGATATCGAACGGATCAACAGCAGCAGAAAACCAGCGGTAATAGAATCAAATATCAAATTTGGATACCGCTTTTGCTTTCATGCATTGGAAGAGTACAAAGCTTGTGAAGAAATAAGGATTCCCCAGACAACAGAACAGCGGTGTCATTATGTGATAAAAAAATTACTGTTCTGCACAGATAAGATCAGCCTTTTTCAATTATCAGAGGAAATATTTATCAGCCAGAATACATTGGAAAAGGAACTGAGGGAACTGAAAAAGTTGACTGATACATATAAATCCCTAAAAATACTGCGTAAAAAAAATTGCATCAGCCTGGAAGGAGATGAACAGGAGAAGAGAAGATTTTACCGGGATTTAATCATTGACAAGCGTAAAAACAATATCCTGAACCTTGACAGCCTGAGCAGGGAGTTTGAAGGAATTCCTGCTTCCATAATATCGGAGAAACTGAGTTTGTTGTGGGAAAAGTATAAATATAAAATAAGAAAAGAAGAAATCCCCAAATTACTCATAAGCGTAGCAACCGGACTGAAGAGGATGATACGTGGGAAATACATCAGCGAAGAGGAGGTGGAAGGCTGGAAAGACATGAAGAACAGATTTCCATTGGAATACCGGATCGCAGATGAATTCTTTCAGGAAATGGAGCGGCAGTCTATCGTTGGGAAATACGAGGGAGAAGTTATTTATCTGGCATCACTGATTGCGGTAAAAAGGGAAGATATGCTTTTGGAAGATCAGGACAGGATCGGTAATCCGGATCCGGATCTGTGTCTGCTGGCCGAAGATATTCTACAGGAGATAAAAAGAAATTTCAGCACGAATCTATGTGATGATGAAGAACTGAAATCAGGACTTGGAGCGCTTGTGCTGCAGATGATCGTCAGGAAACGAAAGAAAATAGATATCTCTGATTTTTACACAGGCGAGATCAAAGGGAAATATCCTAAGATCTTTGAAATGGCAATCTGCGCCGGAAAGGTTATACAGGAAAAGGAAAAGATAAAAATTGATGAGGATGATATCAGTTATCTTGCACAGTATATCGGCGCTTCTTTAGAAAAAAGGGAGGTCAGGAAGAAATACCGGGTACTGATGATATACCCCATGAATCAGGCCTTGTCCAGTTTATGCGTAGATAAGATTGAGAAAGTATTCCGGGAACGGATCTACATTGTAGACTGCCATAATTTTTTTGAAAGGAAAAAGGTTCTCAGTGAAAAGCCGGATTTAATTCTGACGACTCTTCCCCTCCAGCACGACTTAAATATTCTTACTGTACAGATTTCCATCTTTGTGCGGATAGAGGATGAAGGAAAGATATTCCAGGCATTGAACTATCTGGATGAGAAGAGATATCAGGCGGATTTTACCAGAAGCATTGCCGATATTATTGAGAAACGGTTGTTTTTTACCGGTCTGGATTTTAAGACCCCGCTGGAGGTGATTGGTTTTCTGAGTCAGAAGCTGGTACAGGCCGGAGTAGTGGATGAAACGTTTCAGGAAGAGGTTATAAAGAGAGAGCAGATGTCTCCTACCTCCTTTGTATATTCCTTCGCAGTTCCCCATCCCATTTCCTTGCAGAGCCTGGAATCGAAAATCGCTGTGGGGATCCTGGAAAAACCTATTAAGTGGGGAGAATATTCCGTCAAACTGGTCCTGATGCCTGCGATCAGTAAGAATGGGAGACATAATCTGAGCACTTTTTTTGAATGGCTGGGAAGTACTGCAAATGATTATCAGAAAATATCCTTTCTGATGAAATCAGACAGCTATGAAACATTTATGGAGAAGATAAACGAATGATGCAATGCCCCTAAGCGGTTTACTTTTTATGCGAGATATAGTACAATACAACGGAAATAGAATGAGACCGGAGGACTTTATGAACGTTGTATATGCTTCGAATGACAACTATGCCAGACATCTGGCTGTGTCGCTTTATTCCCTTTTAGAACATAACAGGGAAGAACAGGATATCCATGTTTTCATTTTGTCTATGGGCCTGTCAAAAGAAACGGAAGAGAGGCTTAAGTCGGTAGCCAGTCGGTTCAGGCGGAAGCTGACAATCATGGAACTGGGAGATATAAAGGAGCGCTTCTCTTATGAAGTGGATACGGGAGGCTTTGATTTAAGCATTATGGCCCGGCTGTTTGTGGGAGAGGTCCTCCCGGAGGAAACCAGCCGGGTGCTGTATTTAGACTGTGATACGGTGGTGCTCTCTTCCTTAAAAAAGCTTTGGGAGACAGACTTAAAGTCCTTTCTTTTAGGCGCAGTGATGGAGCCGACCATATATCCAGCTATTAAGGAAGAAATCGGTTTGTTGCCATCAGAGCCTTATTATAATTCCGGCGTTCTTCTGATTGATATGAAACGCTGGAAAGAGGAAAACGCCCAGAAAATGCTTTTGGATTTTTACTGTTCCAAGGGCGGAAAATTGTTTGCAGGGGACCAGGATACCATTAATGGAGCGCTGAAGGGAAGAATCAGACCCTTGTCTCCCCGTTATAACTTTTTTACCAATTACCGTTATTACCGGTACAGCCATCTGGTAAGGCTGTCCCCTGTTTATGGGAGGCTTACAGAAAAAGGGTTTAAAGAGATTAAAAAACATCCTGCGATTCTCCATTTTATGGGAGATGAAAGGCCCTGGAAAGAAGGGAATTTAAACCATTACCGCAGGGCTTACGACCATTATCTCTCCCTCACCCCGTGGGCAGGAGCACCTAAGGAACAGGGGACCCGGCTTTATATGGCTGCCTATCATATGATGAATTATGCTACCTTTTTATGTCCGCCTGTAAGGGACTTTGTAAGCGCCAGGTTTGGGATGCAGGTGATTAATTCCAGAAGGAGTTCTTAAAGAGGAGCGGATATGAACATTAGTTGTATCGTACTCAATTATAATGATGCGGAAACCACCATAAGTCTGGTAAACTCCATAGCTAATTACCAGACTCTGGACTCCATTGTGGTCGTGGATAACTGTTCCACCGATGATTCTCTTTCAAAGCTTAAGACAATTGAAGGAGGCAAGGTCCATTTTATCCATTCGGAAAGAAACGGGGGATATGGATACGGCAATAATCTGGGAATCCGGTATGCAGCAGGGACGCTTCACGCTACCCATGTGCTCATTGCCAATCCTGATGTAAAGGTTTCTGAGGAATGTATCCGGGCCATGAAGGACTCTTTTTTAAAGACAAGCAGGCTGGGAGTTGCGGCGGCGGTTACCAGAGATGGGACGGGAGCCATTGCTCTGTCAAGCTGGCGGATCAACGGCCTGGCAAGGGACCTTCTGGATACGGGGCTTATTACCAGACGGCTTTTTGCCCCCTGGCTGAATGATCGGCCGGAATTAAAGGCAGATTTTAAAAAGCCGCAGGGCGGAAATACCCTGGGGGAATATCAGGATGAAAAAAAAAACGGACAGGAAAGGGAGAAAGAGCGTTACGTTTACGTGGATGCGGTCCTTGGCTCTCTTTTTATGGCGGATATCCATGCCCTGATGGAATGCGGTCTTTATGATGAAGAGGTTTTTCTTTATTATGAAGAAAAAATTCTGGGGTTTCAGCTGAAGAAAAAAGGATATGGGACTGTGCTGCTTTTGGATCAGTCCTATGTACACCTTCATTCCGTGTCCATTGATAAGAGTGTGAAATCTATTTTAAGGAAGCAGGCTCTTCTTCATAAGAGCAAGCTTCATTATTATAAAAAGTATCTGGGGATTAACCGGTTTCAGGAATGGCTGGTAAGGATTTTTCTGGGTTTTCTTATGGGTGAAATCTGGTTTTTGACGAAGATTCTGGGTTTGTCCTGGTAGGTTTTGCTTTTGGGGCTGGAAATATCCTCAGAGTATTTCCGATCCCCAAACGTGTGTCAAAAAGAGAAAAGGAGAAAAACGTATGGTGTCTGTGCTTCTGGCATCCTATAACGGAGAAAAATATATACGGGATCAACTGGAGTCTATTTTAAACCAGACATTTTCCGATCTGTCCATAGTGATTTCCGATGATCTTTCTACAGACGGAACTCCTGCTGTCATCCGGGAATATGAGGAGCGGTATCCGGGCCGGATAAGGAGCCTTAGGAACAGCGAAAGGTCCGGCAGTGCCCAGAATAATTTCTTCCGTCTGCTGACATCGGTGTCCGATGAGTATGTCATGCTTTGTGATCAGGATGATGTATGGATTCTGGATAAGGTGGAAGTTACTTTAAGGGAGATGAAGAGGCTGGAAGCGGAATGGGGAGCGGAAATTCCCCTGCTGGTCCATGGGGATCTGTCTGTTACGGATAAAATGGGCTGCATTCTGCATGAATCTATGGCAAAATACCAGAAAATCGCGATTCATGACAATCGGTTCAGCCATTATCTGGTGGAAAATAACATCACAGGGAATACTGTCATGGTCAACATGGCGTTTCTACAGTTGCTGGCTCATATCCCGGAAGAATGCGTCATGCATGACTGGTGGCTTGGGCTTTTGGCAAGTTGTTTTGGAAGGATATCCTACCTTGACCGTCCCCTGGTCCTTTACCGGCAGCACGGGGACAACCAGGTAGGGTCTAAAAGCGGTAAGGAACAGTATGCAGAGCGGATCCGGAATCAGAACGCTGTCCGGGAAAATTACAGGAAAATGTTTGCGCAGGCACAGCAGTTTCTAAAACTCTATGGAAATAAGATGTCCCAGGAGAAAAGGGAGACGCTGGAGCATTTTATCATGCTTTCCGGGAAAAGACGGGCGGAAAAGATTTTTATCATTTGGAAATACAAATTAATGAAAAGCACCCCTATGAGGACGCTGGGCCAGATGTTTTCCATCTGACCGGAAAATGGAGGATATTTGGCTTATGTTACCAGAAGAAAAGGAATTCCCTGCAGGCATGCCCCTATGTCCGCAACCCATGGACAATGAAGAAGAAATTTTAGTGACGAGAGCGTCTATGCCTTCCTATGAAGAGTTTATAGAAGAGATCAGGCCGATCTGGGATACTGCATGGATGACCAATATGGGGGAATTTCATGAAAAACTGATGGAGCAGTTAAAGGAGTACTTAAAGGTACAAAAGCTGCTTCTGTTTGTTAACGGGCATATGGCTCTTGAAATGGCGCTTCAGGCCATGAATTTGTCCGGCGAGGTGATCACCACCCCGTTTTCTTTCGCCTCCACCACTCATGCCATTGTGAGAAATAACTTAACCCCGGTATTCTGCGATATCCGGGAGGAGGACTATACCATTGATGCAGATAAGATCGAAGGACTGGTTACAGATAAGACTACTGCTATTTTGCCGGTTCACGTTTATGGAAATGTTTGTGATGTAGATAAAATCGGGAAAATCGCAAAAAAACATAATCTTAAGGTGATTTATGATGCCGCCCATGCCTTTGGCGTTGAGGTGGATGGGAGAGGAATCGGCACCTACGGAGACGCTTCCATGTTCAGTTTTCATGCTACAAAGGTGTATAATACCATTGAAGGCGGGGCTGTGACCTTTCAGGATCCATCCCTGGAGATTTTATTTAATTATTTGAAGAATTTCGGCATCACCGGCAAGGAAAGCGTAGAATACATCGGCGGCAATGGGAAAATGAATGAATTCCAGGCGGCCATGGGCATCTGCAACCTTCGCCATGTGGATGAAAACATTGAAAAGCGCAGGCTGGTGACAGAACGGTACCGGGAGCATTTGACGGGAGTCCCGGGCATCCGACTGATGGAGCCGAAAGAGGGAGTTAGCCAGAACTATGCCTATTTTCCTGTTGCCTTTGATGGCTTTTCTCTCACAAGGGATGAAGTATATGTGCTGCTGGCTTCCCATCATATCTTTGCCAGAAAATATTTTTATCCTCTGATCACGGACTTTGAGTGCTATCGGGAGCAATTTTCCGGGGTATGTCTTCCTGTGGCCAAAAAAGCGGCAGACAGTGTGCTGACCCTGCCTTTGTACGCAGAACTTCCTTTGGATCAGGTGGACCGCATCTGCGGCATTATTTTGGGAACCAGATAGGAAGAGAGAAAGGAAATGTCAATGAAGGATGTAATGCTTAAGACTCCGGTGCAGGAGATCAGGCTTCCGGATACAGCCCACAGGATTTTTATCAAGCGGGATGATCTCATAGGTTTTTCCTTTGGAGGCAATAAGGTCCGGATCGCCTGGGAATTTTATCAGGATATGATAGAGAAGGGCTGTGACTGCCTGGTGGCCTATGGAAGCAGCCGTTCCAATATGTGCCGCGCCCTGGCCAACCTATGCAGCAGATATGAGATTCCCTGCTATGTACTTACTCCCAGGGAAGACGTGGTGGAGGAAGGAACCTTTAACAGCAGGATGGTGGAGGGATTTGGCGCTCACATCCGTTTCTGTCATAAGAACAATGTGGCAGAAGGGGTGGATAAGCTTATGGCAGAGCTGAAATCCAAAGGGTACCGGCCTTATTATGTTTTCGGTGACAGCTATGGAATGGGAAATGAAAAAGCAGCTTCCAGAGCCTATTGCGAAGCCTACCGGGAACTGTTGGAATATGAGGAAGAACATGAACTGGTTTTTGACCGCATCTTTTTAGCCAGCGGGACAGGTATGACCCAGGGAGGTCTTATAGCAGGGCAGAAGCAGTACGGAGGACATGCCGATGTTACAGGGATTTCCGTTGCCCGTCCGGCCGTCCGGGGGAAAAGCGAGGTGGCCCGATTTGGAGGGGTTGATCCGGAGGTTGTACATTTTGAAGATGAATATGTATGCGGTGGCTATGGTCTTTATGACAGGGACATTGAGTCCGTGATCCGCATGATGATGGAACGCTTTGGGATTCCTCTGGACCCTACCTATACGGGAAAAGCCTTTTCCGGCATGTTAAAGTATTTAAAAACAAAGTCCCATGAACCTGAGAACATTCTTTTTATCCATACGGGCGGGGCTCCCCTGTATTTTGATTATCTGAATGCAGCGTGGGTTCGTGAGCAGGCAGGGAAGCAGACTGGGAATACCCGCTTTACCGGGCTGTAGGCAGGAGGAATATATGAATCAGTGGAGAGAAGAAAAGAAAAGGGCTTTGCTGGCCTTGATTTTTATTCTTATACTTCAGGCCGGAGTCATGTGCTGGTTTGGAAGCCGGAAGCAGGGCTATTTTATCGACGAAATTTATTCCTTTGGACTGTCCAACGGCTATTATAAACCCTTTATCACTTCCTATGGGGACCAGATCTTTGACCAGTGGGCGGATAAGACAGTCATTGACGATTACATGACCGTACAAAAGGGAGAGCGGTTTGCATATGGCTCCGTCATTTACAATCAGAGCCAGGATGTGCATCCGCCGGTGTTTTATTTCCTTCTCCATACGGTCTGTTCCTTTTTTCCGGGGACGTATTCCAAGTGGTTTGGCATAGGGATCAACCTGGTCTGCTTTCTCATAACCGGGATCTTTCTGTGGCTTCTGGGAAGCAGGCTTATGAAAAGCTTCTGGCTGGGGCTTGTTCCAGTGGTCATCTGGGGATTTTCCGCAGGGGCGGTCAGCTATACCGTTTACCTCCGCATGTATATGGCAATGACCCTTTTTACTGTGCTAAGCGGATATCTCCATGAAAGGATGGAGGAAGAAGGGCAAAGGTGGAGGGAGCTGCTTCTCATCTTCCTTGTGACAGTCTGTGGGCTGCTTACCCAATATTACTTTGTGATTTTTGCTTTTTACCTTTCCGCAGTTTATTTCCTGTGGAAGCTTTGGAAAAGGGCTTTTAAGGATGCATTCCTTTATGCAGCCGTCCTTTTTGGCGCTGTGGGTACGGCGGTTGTTCTTTTTCCTGCCTGCATTACACAGCTCACTAGGGACGATGAAATAGTGGCCCAGGAGACGAAAAAGAACATCGGCAATCTGGATATCCTGATCACCAACTTAAAATCTTATGGCTATGGGATTAATTCGGATTTTCTCTCCGGTATTTACAAGGCTGTTCCTGTAATTCTGTTATTGGCAGCAGGAGCTGTGGCTGCCGCCTTTTTCCTGGGTAGGGAGAAGGAGAGGGCGGCCATGGGTAAGCCCAAAGGAATGGGAGGCTGGCTCTTTTTGCTTTCCTGTCCTGCCGCTGTTTTGACCATTGCTTCCGTGGCAGTGGTTCCGTCTCCCCGTTACATTTGCAGCCTTTATCCATTGCTGGTCCTTGGAGGGATCTGGCTTTTGTGGCGCATGACAAAAGCCTTTTTGCCTGCCATGAGGACGGCTATGGCTCTGGTTTCGGTCCTGTTTTTGTGTCTTTCCCTGTCCTCTTACCGCCATGGCTTTGTGCAGTATCTATACAGGGATGAGCCGGCAAGGCTTGAGGAAGCGAACAAATATGGAAATCTTCCCTGCCTTTACGTGACCAATTACCGGATGGCGGCCCTGACCCAGGACTTAAGGACTCTTTCCTGTTACAGGGAGTTTTATGTGACAAGCAGGGAAGGCCTTGCAAATGTGGATCAGATCCTGGAAGGAAAGGATGTAAGCCGGGGAATCCTTGTTACGGTGGATAACAACAGCTTCTGGGGCAGCGGCTATGATGCGGAGGAAGTGGTACGGGAAATCTGTGAAAAAACCGGGCTTTTGGTAGTGAAATGCGTGTTTGCCCAGGAGCTTTCCGTGACCTATTTGCTGGAAGGCTAGAAAATGCCCGAAGGGCATACCTTTATGCCCGTAAAAGCGGACAGGAAAGAGGAAACACCCTGCGGGTATACCTTTATGCCCAAAAATCATGGGCAGGAAAGAGGAAATTATGGATACAGCGCTGGTGACTGCGATTGGGTCATTTTCGGCAGATATTGTTATTAAGAATTTAATAAAAGGCGGTTTCCGGGTGGTTGGCTGCGATATTTATCCGGGAGAATGGATCGCTGATTCCGGGAATGTGGCGTCTTTTTACCAGGTCCCCCTTGCCACAGACGAGAAAAGGTATGTGGACTCTGTCTTAAAGCTGTGCAGGGAGGAAGAGGTGAAGGCCCTGATTGTTCTCACGGATGTGGAGGTGGACGTATGGAACCGCCACCGGGAGGAATTGTCAAAGGCCTCTGTGACCTTATGCCTGTCTTCGGAGGAAACCCTTTCTATATGCAGGGATAAAAGGAAGCTGTGCCGTTTTCTTACGGAAAAAGGTATTGGAAACCCCATTCCCACTTGGGAGCTTTTAAAAGCGGATTTGGAGGACCTTTCCTATCCGGCGGTTGTCAAGCCCTTTAACGGAAGAAGCAGTCAGGGGCTTCGTTACATCCACTCTCATGACGAGATGAAGGGCCTTTTGGAAAGTGTGAGCTCTGAGGAGTTGATCGTACAGCCCTTTTACCAGGGAAGCATCATTACCGTAGACGTGGTAAGGCAGGGGGAAACAGGAGAGAGCGGGGCTGTCTGCCGGAAGGAGCTTTTGCGGACCCCTAACGGAGCGGGGACCTCGGTTCTTGTATTTTCAGATCCTCTTCTGGAAGCCATGAGCAGGGAAATCGCCCATGCCCTTAAGATCAACGGATGCGTGAACTTTGAATTTATTCAAGGGGAAGACGGAACGTATCACATGCTGGAATGCAATCCCCGTTTTTCCGGAGGTGTGGAGTTTTCCTGTATGGCGGGATATGACTGTGTTATCAATCATTTAAGGTGCTTTACGGGAGAGGCCATGGAGCCATTTGGGGAAATCACAGGCATGTATATTGCAAGAAAATATGAGGAATATATTACAAAAGTAAATACAGGAAAGGGCGGAGAGGAATGAGTGGCGTTGACCGTTCGAAAATTATGGCCAGCATAAGCTGTCTGACCTTTAACCATGGGGCTTATATCAGGCAGGCCCTGGACAGCTTTCTGATGCAGAAAACGGATTTTGAATATGAAATTCTGGTCCATGATGATGCCTCCACCGATGGGACAGGAGATATTCTGAGAGAATATGGGGAAAAATACCCGGATAAGGTGAAGCCCCTTATACAGACGAAAAACCAGTATTCCCAGGGGATCGACAATATCAGCGGTGCCTTTAATTTTCCCCGGGTCAGGGGGAAATACATTTTCATGTGCGACGGAGATGATTACTGGACATCTCCTCATAAGATGCAAAAGCAGGTGGATTACATGGAGGCACATCCGGACTGCACCCTTTGCATACACAGCGCGAAAATCCAGTTGGTGGGAAGGGCTCTGACAGAAGGCCAGATGCGCCCTTACCGGGGAAACCGGGTGATCACGCCGGAGGAGATCGTGGACAAGCCTTCCGGTTATGCCATGTCCTCCATGGTCTTTCCCTCCCGCCTGGTAAAGGAGCTTCCGGATTATTATGTGGATTGTCCTGTGGGAGATACCCCTCTGCAGATGATGGCGGCTGCCAAAGGCTGCGGTTATTACATGGATGAGCCAATGAGCGCCTACCGGGTGGGAGTGGCCGGCTCCTGGACTACGGAGGGCAAAAGCGGGGATTATGCCATAAAGCAGCAGATTTACTGGGAGCGGATGAAAAAGGTGTATGAGGAATTTGACGTTGCCACAGAGGGACGTTTAAGGGAAGCGGCGGAGAGTGCAGCAAAACGGACTTATTATCATACCATGGTCAATACCAGGCAGTTTCAAGAGATCATGAATCCTGAGTACGGTAGGTATTACAAAGAACTGACGCCCAGAACCAAATTTTTCATCCAGGCTGAGTACCGGACTCCGGGGGCTTACGGGTTGTTAAGGAAGATGTTTCTGGGAAAAAAAGGGTAAGAAAGCAAAACCATGGGCAGGATCCGTTTCAAGCGGTTCCTGCCCATGGCTTTCATTAATATAAGGTTTCCGGTTCCAATTACCGTGCAACATTAGGATCGCTAGGATCCCAGGTCTGGGTTTCAGGTATGATCTGTTCAATGGCCGGTCTTTCATATGGTCCAGGAACCGGTGATTCGTAAATTGTAACGGTAGTTCCAATAGGACAGTGGTCATATACCCACTTGGCATCACCGGAGAGGAGTCTGACGCATCCGGCGGACTGGGCGATACTCATATAATTATAAGTCGTCGGATCCAGGGTCATGGCGTTAGGGCTGCTGTACAGAATGGAATGAATTAGGAAGCCTTTCCAGATACGGGTTGCATATTGGGTAAAGATTCCGTGGTTCATGTCTCTCCAGCGGTATTTCTCCGGTGTTTTCCAGGTTCCAAGAGGAGTGTCTGGTCCGGTAGAGGTCAAAAAGGATTTTAACGGAATAATAAAGCCGTTGTCCCCGTCCTTGACAAAGATGGTCATGCAGTTCATGGTCTTATTGATACTGATGAGATAGGGCCCCTTTGCACCGATGATCGGCTCTAAGTCAGAGAGCATTCTTCCGGATTCGTCGAAATAATATTTGTAGCCGTCAATATACTGCCATCCGGTTACCAGATAGGAATCCTGGAAATAATAACGCTCATTGCCTGCCCATGCCCATCCGGTAAAGGATGTTCCGTCTCCGTTAAAGTAGCGGAGGCCGCCGTCGATCTGCTGCATTCCGTCAGCAACGGCAGAAATTACAGGTTTTTCCGTTGCATAGGGAAATTGGGAATTCTTGGCGTAAAATGCCATTCTCAGCCCTGTTATGTAATGGCCGGTGCCCATGGTACCTGTGGTGGTTCCGTTTTTGGCCCAGCCCATGGTGGTCCCGTCTTCCAACTGTGCGGTATAATAAAGGTCGAACTGGTTATTCACATAACCGGAGAACCGCATCTGCACTGCTTCTATATTAATATCATTGGCATAGTTGGTAGTCTGCTGCCCGTTTAAAACCCATGGAGACCATCCGGTGCTGGAGGTATAGGTCCGGTAAAGCACGTTTCCTACAATGTTGGTGAGAAAGGTGGACAATCCGTGAAATCCCTGTCCGTTATTTGTGATCCATGCATCATTTACAAAAGGCTGTGACCAGTTGCTGTCACCGATCATAACCGTAGTCTGAAGACGGGGAAAATTGGCTTTTAAGGCTTCCTGGGCGGCCTTGGTGGCTTCGTCTACCACACCGTCTTCACCGCTGCCTTCCCCTTCTTTTCCAATGTCTATGCCGGCATTTGCCAAAGCGGTTTCCGCTTCTTCCGTAGTTGAGCTTCCCTGAGTCTGGGAGTTAGTCTGGCTCTCCGTCTCAGGCGTGCTGTCACTCTGGCTGATAGGGACACCATTTTTAAATCCCGGTCCATATGCTTCTTCTGCCCATGCAAGGGAAGCCTGTCCTGAAACAAGAGCAGCCGTCAGGCAGAGTACCATCAGGCTGCGTGTCAGTTTACGCATAAATAAAAACCTCCTGAATTCTTTAAAATAGAAAGTATATTCGTTTATACTCTAACACAATTAATTCCAAAATGCTATAGACGATTTACAATTATTGGGGAATATAGTACAATAAGGCGGAAATGTTAATTGGTAAAGCAAGGAGAAAAGCCAGTATGTACCAGGAAAATATGAAAGAAAAAGTCCTTTCCGGCCTGTTTTGGAAAGTGATGGAAAACGGAGGTACACAGGGAATTCAGTTCCTTGTATCGGTTCTGCTGGCCAGGATGCTGACGCCTGCAGAGTCCGGGGAAGTCATGCTCATCATGATATTCATTACCATTGGAAATGTGTTTGTACAAAGCGGCTTTAATACCTCCCTGATCCAGAAGCAAAGAGTGGATGAGGTTGATTATTCCTCCGCATTTTATATCAGCGGGGCCATTGCCCTTGTTTTGTATGTGGTTCTCTTTTTCTCGGCACCGGCTATTGCGTCCTTTTATGGACAGCCTGTTTTTGGTCCGGTGCTCCGGGTCCTTTCCGTTACCTTGTTTTTCGGCGCCGTCACCTCCGTACAGTCCGCCGTGGTTGCAAGGAACATGGAATTTCGGAAACTTTGCCTGGCAAGCCTTTTTGCCGCCCTGTGCTCCGGTGTGATCGGCGTCTTTCTGGCCGCAAGGGGAAAGGGGCTATGGGCCCTTGTCATGCAGCAGTTTTTTTATAGCTTTTTCCTGATGGTCATGCTTTTATTTCTGGTGAAATGGAGGCCAAGGTTTCTGTTTTCCGTTAAAAAGGCAGGGGAATTGTTTTCCTATGGCTGGAAAATACTTTGTTCCGGTCTTATTGATACGGTATTTAATAATGTTTACGGGCTGGTGATCGGGAAAGTATATAATTCCGCCATGATGGGGCAATACTCAAGAGGAAACCAGTTTCCAGCCCTGATTGCAAACAATCTGGGGGCGGCCATCCAGTCGGTTATGCTTCCGGCTTTTTCCGCCTGTCAGGAGGACCGGGAAAGGGTGAAGCGGATGGTGAGAAGGTCCATTGTTACCAGCTCCTATCTGGTATTTCCCATGATGGCCGGTTTGATTGCCGTGGCAGAGCCTATGGTAAAGCTGCTTTTGACAGACCGGTACTTACCCTGCGTTCCCATGCTACGGATGCTGTGTGTGGCCTATGCCACCTGGCCTCTTCATGTGGCCAATTTACAGGCCATCAATGCCCTGGGAAAAAGTGAGATATTCCTCAAACTGGAAATCATAAAGAAGACGGTGAGCATGATTGCGCTTCTGGTGAGCATCCCCTTTGGGATCTATACCATGGTGGCCTTAAAGGCAGTGACTGATTTCATCTGCACCTTTATCAATGCCTATCCCAATAAAAAGCTTTTAAACTACAGCTTTTTTGAGCAGTGGAAGGATGTACTTCCCTCCCTTCTCCTATCAGCCGTAATGTGTCTTTTTTCCTACGGAGTACAATATGTGGTCAATGGGACCCTTTTGACTCTCATTGTCCAGATCCTTGTGGGAGTTATAGTCTATGTGGGGCTATCCTGGCTGTTCCGGCTTGAGGCTTTTTTGTACCTGTGCCGCGTTTTAAGGATCATCAAACAGTAGGCAGGGTGGTTTTAAGTTTACTTTTTAAGCTGGATATTGTAGAATAAAGGAATATTATGGAATAATGCCTGGCGGGGATATCCCTTGATGCCCCAAAGACCATGGGCAATGAGAGGAAATATCCTGCGGGCATCCCTTGATGCCCAGAAGACATGGGCAATAAGAGGAAACACCCTGCGGGCATCCCTTGATGCCCAGAAGACATGGGCAATAAGAGGAAATACCCTGCGGGCATCCCTTGATGCCCAAAAGACATGGGCAATAAGAGGAAAACAGGGGAAAATAAATGGAACGAAAAAATGTGGCCTGGAATATGATCGGAAGCCTGGTTTATGCCGGTTCCAGCATGATCCTTACGGCCCTTGTAAACCATCTGGTAGGGACGGAACAGGGAGGGATCTTTGGTTTTGCCTTCAGCACATTTGGGCAGCAGATGTTTCTGGTGGCCTATTTCGGCATGAGGCCGCTGCAGAGCACGGATACTAGCCAAAGCTATACCTTTTCCGAATACCGCCTTGCCCGCTTGGTCACCTGCCTCATGGCAGTCCTTTTTGGAATGTGTTATATCATTTTCAATACTCTGTCCCCATCAGCAGGGTATACGGTCCAAAAGGCGCTGGTGGTATTTTTGATGGTGGTATATAAGGTTCTTGACGGGTTTGCCGATGTGTATGAATCGGAATTCCAGAGGAATGGACGGCTGTATCTTACGGGACAGGCCATGGCCTTTCGTACTCTGCTGTCCGTGTTCTGCTTTTTAGGAACTCTGGCTGT
The DNA here is from genome assembly GCF_054772055.1 of Lacrimispora brassicae. NCBI lineage: Bacteria > Bacillati > Bacillota > Clostridia > Lachnospirales > Lachnospiraceae > Lacrimispora > Lacrimispora brassicae. Next base: position 127,698 of record NZ_BRYH01000049.1, read on the forward strand.
TACAAAAGAGCTGTTATTTTCCTGCGTGGTTGCGGTCCTGTCTCAGGGAGCAGGGATCCTTCTGTTTGATAAAAGGGTGGCAGAGGGTGTACCGGGAATTGTGTTTACCAGGACGCCCGGCAGGCAGTGGAAGCTTTTGCAGGATGGTTTTTTGCTGTTTTTGTCTGTTTTTTTAGACGGGCTCATTTTTGCCATGGCAAAATATGCCGTGGATGCCCAGATGACTGCTACAGACAACGCTGTTTTTGTGGCTATTTTTATGCCCACCTCGGTCATCAACCTGGCGGCTAATTTTGTGATCCGTCCCTTCCTGACCAGGATGTCTTACCAGTGGGAGGAGAAGAACTTTCAGGAATTCAAATCAGGCTTAAAAAAGCTTACCGGGATCATAGCCCTCCTGACGGTGATTGCTCTGGCAGGAGCCTGGGCCATCGGGGTCCCTGTGCTGGGAGCTATTTCCAATGTGGAGCTTAAGCCTTATAAATCCGGGCTTCTTTACATCGTGCTGGGGGGCGGGTTCTTTGCGGTCATGAATCTGTTTTACTATGTGCTTGTGATCATGAAAAAGCAGAAACGGATCTTTTTCGGCTATGTGCCGGTCTGTATCCTTTCTTTCTTCCTATCCTTTTGGTTTGTTGGAGAGGGAGGGATCAACGGAGGGGCCTTTTCCTATATGCTGGAAATGCTGCTTCTCATGCTTTGCTTTATGGGACAGGCGGTTCGTGTCTTTATTACAGAGGAACGCCCTGGGGACATGGCTTTACGTCCAAAAAACATGGGCAGTACAGAGGAAAAAGGGAGGCTGGAACGGAAGAAATGATGGATAAGGTACTGGTAGTGATACCTGCATACAATGAAGCTTTAAATATTGAGCGCGTGGTGGGGGAAGTCATTGAAAACTATCCCATGTTTGATTATGTGATCATCAATGACGGTTCCACCGATCACACGGCGGATATCTGCAGAAGGCATGGCTGGAAAATCATCGACCTGCCTATGAATTTAGGACTTGCCGGAGCCTTCCAGACCGGGCTTAAGTATGCCCACCGGCGGGGATACCGGTATGCCATACAGTTTGACGGAGACGGGCAGCACCGGCCGGAATACATTCTGCCCATGAAAGACAAGATGGATGAAGGCTATGACATCGTTATCGGCTCCAGATTTGTGACGGAGAGAAAAACCCATTCCATGCGGATGTTAGGAAGCAGGCTCTTAAGCGGCTCCATTTGGTTCACCACAGGGGTAAAGGTCAGTGACCCTACTTCAGGGATGCGCATGTTCAGCAGGAAAATGATCAAGGAATTTGCCGACGGCTTAAATTACGGCCCGGAACCGGATACCATTTCCTATTTGATCAGGCAGGGAGCAAAGGTGGCGGAGATCCCGGTGATCATGGATGAACGGATCCTGGGAGAGAGCTATTTGAATCCGTTCAATGCGGCCCGGTATATGGGGAAAATGCTGTTTTCCATTTTGCTGGTACAGAGTTTCCGTATTAGGAACAGGAGATAAAGGAAGGGAGAACGTAACATGACGGTTTTGCTTCGCTGCGTACTGATATGCGTTTCCATATTGCTCACATTTTATGTGCTAAGAAGAATACGCCATTCCAAGATGAAGATAGAGGATTCCATCTTCTGGGTGATGTTTGCCCTGCTTTTAGTGGTGTTCAGCTTATTCCCGCGATTGGCTGATTTCATATCCCTGATGGTGGGAACCTATTCCACCGCTAATTTTATCTTTACCTTTATGATCTTTATCCTGCTGGTAAAGGTTTTTTTCCAGTCTATTAAAATATCCCAGTTGGAGCGGAGAATGACGGAACTGATCCAGCTGCTGGCTCTTGACAGAGAAGAGGCCAGAGAGAAGGAGGAGGGTCATGGTGAAGCTCATTCTGAATAAAAAGGGACTGTGGCTTACTGCAGGAACTTTTCTTTTTCTCGCCTTTCTTTTTATAAAAACCTATATGGAGACCATTGTGGGGATCCCTTCTCCGGAGTTCGAGGCGGTCCGCCGCTTTTACTGGTGGCTGATCGTGTTCGGTTGTGGATTTCTGGTATGTCTGGGAGGAATCCTGTGGATATTTAAGGATCCCCCGTTCTTTTTGTTTCCAGGGACAGTGGTGATTCTGGGTCTGTTTTACATGCTGGTGCTGACTCCCTTTTCCACACCTGATGAGGCGGCTCATTTTACCAGCGCTTACCGGCTTTCCAACCAGCTTATGGGAAAACCGGCGGTGGCTGATGAGGCTTTTCTTGCCCAGGCAAATGAGGAAGAGAAAGAGAGGATTGGCCGCGGGGCCAATGTTCTGGTGCGAAGGGGTGATGACGTTCCCGGACTTTATATCAGTGTGGGGCAGACCACCTACAACATGGTCCTTACGGAGATGTTTTCCCTTGACAACAGCCAGGGAATGACGGTCCGCTATGAAATACCGGTGAACACCACGCCCGTGGTTTACCTTCCCCAGGCCCTTGGGATCAGCCTTGCCAGGCTGCTTCATTTGGGATATATTCCTTTGGTATATCTTGGCAGACTGTTTAATCTTTTGGCTTTTGCAGGTATGGCAGCCATGGCCGTCCGGGTCATGCCCTTTAAAAAGGAGCTTCTCATGGCAGTATCGTGCCTTCCCATGACCCTTCACTTAGCAGCGTCTTTTTCCTATGATACGGCTTTTATCGGCCTGTCCATGATGTTTCTGTCCTGGTGCTTTTATCTGGCCTATGAAAAAGAGAAGGTGACCGTAAGGGATACGGTTCTTCTGGCCCTTTTACTGATCCTTCTGGAGCCTGGAAAAATCGTTTATCTGCCTGTGGCGGGGATCTGCCTGTTTATTCCAGCTTCCAAATTTAAGTCCAAAAAACATTACTGGATCTCTGTCATTGGCGTCATTCTGTCCGTCATTCTGGCGGTGTATCTGGTAAACCGCCTGGTCCTTTCTGCTTGGGCCACCTCCACAGAAAGCTATGTAGGATGGAGCGAAGCGGCAGGGTATACCCTCAAGGATGTGTGGGAACACCCCTATCAAATCTTTCAGGTATATTATGAAACCCTGGTGACCCAGTTTGATTATTATCTGACCACCATGCTGGGAGGATTTCTGGGCAATTTAGACCCTAACTTAACAGTGCCTCCCTTCTGTCTTTCCATCCTGTGGTATGTGCTCTTTGTCAGTGTAATAAGGCGGGAAGGGGAAGACGCCCCCATGTCAGGCGGACAAAAGCTTTGGATGGTTTTTCTGGTGTTTTTAAGCGCCTGTCTGGTTCTGGCCTCCATGCTGTTAGGCTGGACGCCAAAGGATCTTACCTATATTACAGGCGTCCAGGGAAGGTATTTTATTCCCCTTCTGCCCCTTGTGCTGCTGGTCATATTTGACAAACGCCTGGTCACAAGCCTGGATTTAAGGAAAAGCGCCTGGTATCTGGAATGCTTTGTAAGCATCTATGCTCTGATACGCATCTGTTCCACGGCGTGTCTGCGCCATTGATTCACCCCAAGGCAAGGAGCCAAAGTCAAGCTCCCTTGACCTTGGCGGCTGCTGGCGGGGTTAAATACTCCCCAGCTTGCTACGGAGTATTTAACTGGAAGGTAGAGGAAATTACAATGGAAGAAAAAAGGCAGGAAAAAACCGTTGATGTGATCATCCCGGTATACAAGCCGGGGGAGACCTTAAAACGCCTTTTGAAACGCCTGGGAGAGCAGTCCTGCCCCATCCGGCGGATCATCATCATGAACACGGAACAGTCCTATTGGAAGGAAGAGGAATACAGCCAGGTGCCTGACCTGGAAGTGCACCATGTGAGGAAAGCGGAATTTGACCATGGCGGGACCAGGAACCTGGGAGCCGGTTATTCTCAGGCTGATGTCATGGTGTTTATGACCGATGACGCGGTTCCGGCGGATAAGAACTTAATAAAAGCGCTGGTAAAGGGCCTTGACCAAAGGGGAAAAGGCGGAGAAAAGGTGGTTATGGCCTATGGAAGGCAGCTTCCAAACCCTGACTGCGCCCTGGCGGAGCAGTATACCCGTTCCTTTAACTACCCGGAGCAGAGCCGGGTAAAGACGGTTAAGGATTTGGAGGAGCTGGGAATCAAGACCTTCTTTGCTTCCAACGTATGCTGTGCCTATGACCGGGCTGAATTTTTAGAGGCCGGAGGATTTATAGAGAAGACTATTTTTAATGAAGACATGATTTATGCGGGGAATGCGGTCATGAACCGTAGACAGGCGGTTGCGTACGCTGCCGATGCAAAAGTATACCATTCCCACAATTACGGCTGTATTGCCCAGCTTAAACGGAATTTTGACCTGGCGGTATCCCAGGCAGATCATCCGGAGGTATTTGAGGGGATCCGTTCGGAAGGCGAGGGGATCCGCCTTGTGAAAAAGACCTGCGCCTGGCTTTTAAAGGAAGGGAAACCATGGCTTATCCCTGGGGTGATAGTAAAGAGCGGTTTTAAATACATGGGATATCTTTTGGGAAAACGGTACCAATTTCTGCCCAGGTGGCTGATTTTAAGCCTTACCATGAACAAAGAATATTGGAACAAAGAGAGATAAAACGCAGTGTCAGACAGTTCGGTAAAAAACCGGGCTGTTTTTCATTTATTTTTTCTTCCTGATTTAGTATAATGATGATAGTGCATTTGAATGCTTTACAAAGGGGATAACCATGGATAAGAGAAAGAAAAGCCTGCTGATGCTGGTACTGGGAGGATTGTCAGGCATTGTGTTCCTTACGCTTTTAACCTCTTCCTTTTACGGATACGTGTTAAAGAAGATAGGGGTGGAGCATGCGGAAAATACAAGGACCTACCGGTACCACTATGTCATGATCATCAATAACCTGGATTCCCAGTTCTGGAACGATGTGTATCAAAGCGTTCGGGAGGAAGCTGCCCTCCACGACGCTTATGTGGAGCTTAAGGGAAGGAACCAGTCGTCAGAATACACTGCCGTGGATTTCATGGAGATGAGCATAGCAGCAAAGGTGGATGGCATCCTGTTGGAATTTACGGGAGAAGAAAATCTGGAGGAACGGATCAATGAAGCGGCGGCAAAGGGGATCCCTGTTGTCACCATATTAAACGATGCGCCATCCACGGACCGGAAAAGCTATGTTGGGATCAATTCCTATGAGCTGGGGCAGGAATACGGAAATCAGATACTGAAGGTTATACCCAAGGATTCCCAGAAGGCCAGGGTGATGGTGCTCCTTCATGACAATTCCATTGACAGCAACCAGTCCCAGATCTTTAATCAGATCAACAACCGGATGGTCACGTCAAAGGAGACCGGGGACCGGATCAAGGTGGAAGAAAGTAAGATCCCCTCCGGAAGGGCCTTTGAAGCAGAAGAAATTGTGCGCAACCTATTCCAGAATCCACAGGGGCCGCCGGACATTATTGTGTGTATGGATGAAGTGGATACGGAGGCCGTGTACCAGGCGGTCATAGACTACAACTGCGTAGGGAAAACCCAGGTCATCGGCTATTATAAATCCAGGGCTGCCTTAGAGGCGGTCAGAAAGGGGACCATGGCTATGACCCTTTGCATCGATACCAGCCAGATGGGGAAATTCAGCGTACAGGCCCTTACAGAGTCCATACACGACGGGAGGACCAATTCCTTTTACAGTGTGGATTTACAGTTTGTGACAAAGGAAAATGCGTCAGATTTCATAAGGGATTAATGGAGCGGCTATGAAAAATAAATGGAAACACCTATGGGAAAACCTGCCCATCGCCCGCAAGCTGTTTTTGGAAATTGCGGTGACAGCGGTCATACTTTTTGCCAGCAATCTGTTCATTTACGCCCAGATCAACCAGATGGTGGAGCGAATGAATTCTGTATACATAAGCAACGTGAACTTAAATGAGCTGTCAGATGTTTTCTCCGATGTGCAGAATTACATGTACAAATACTTGCAGGTAAAGGATTCAGAGTCTTTGACCGATTATTACCGGGCGGAGCAGGATTACAGAAAGCTGCTGGAAGGGCTTAACGTTGCCGTGACCGATAATCAGATCCAGATCCTGGAAAAGAATATCCGCAATATGTCGGACAGCTATCTGGCTGTCACAGATGAGACCGTACAGGCCAAACGGGGGCAGAATGTGGAGAAATACAAAAGCTCCTATGAGTCCGCCCTGAAGCTTTACCAGTTTATAAACCATGACATTTCAGTTTTAAACAGCCGTCAGTTTAAAAACAATTCTGCCAGCTACCAGACCCTGCAGGCTGCCCTTCAGTATTTAGAGGTCATAAGCTCTGTGATCTTAATGATCGTCATGGTCATAAGCCTGACGGTCATGATGATGATGACAAAGGATATCGTTACCCCTCTCACCAACCTGGCTCATACGGCTAAGCTGGTAGGACAGGGAAACTTTCACGTAAAGGTGCCTGCCATAGGCACAGGGGATGAGCTGGGGATCGTGACCGGGACATTTAATCAAATGGTGGATAGTTTGGACGAGTATGTGAATAAAATTAAGGAGAGCGCGGAAAAGGAACAGGAGATGAAAGAGCGGGAGTTTCTAATGGAAAACCACTTAAAGGAAGCCCAGCTAAAATACCTTCAGTCTCAGATCAATCCACATTTTCTTTTTAATTCCTTAAATGCAGGAGTCCAGTTGGCCATGATGGAGGATGCAGAGAAAACCTCGGTATTCATGGAGAAGATGGCAGATTTCTTCCGCTATAATGTAAAAAAGGGTTCCAGGGATGCCACCATCCGGGAAGAGGTGGAAGCGGTGGAGAATTATGTCTACATACTAAATGTCCGTTTTGCAGGAGATATCCGGTATCATTCCAGGATCCATGAGGAGGCCATGGATGCTCCCATTCCAAGCATGATTTTACAGCCTTTGGTGGAGAATGCGGTGACCCATGGAATCCGGAATATGGAGGGAGGGGGAGAGATCCATCTGACCGTTGAGGATCATGGGGAGGAAATAGAGATCCGGATCAGGGACAACGGGACTGGAATGGAAAAGAATGAGCTTGACAGGATACGCAGGGGAGGACAGACTGCGGTGGCAGCAGATTCTACAGGGATCGGCATTCACAATGTGATTTCCCGGCTGGAGCTTTATTATAATGATGACGATGTTTTCCATATCTTCAGTGAGGGGAAGGATAAAGGAACCACTGTAATCCTAAGGATTCCAAAAAGAGGGGGAGATGTACATGTTTCGCATACTGGTAGCTGATGATGAGGGAATCATGCTGGAATCCATCAGCCATATTATAAAGTCCAATTTTGGCAGCGACTGTGAGATCGTCTGTGTCAAGACGGGCAGGGCAGTGATTGAGCAGGCCGGTTCTTTCCGTCCGGACATTGCATTTGTGGACATCCAGATGCCGGGATTAAACGGCATCCAGGCCATCAGGGAGGTGCGCAAATTCAATCCTTCCGTTGTATTCATCATTATAACGGCCTATGACAAATTTTCTTATGCCCAGGAGGCGGTGAATTTAGGGGTCATGGAATTCATGATGAAGCCGGTGAATAAAAAGAGGATTCTGGATGTGTGCGTAAAGGCCATGCACCAGGTGGAGGAAGCCAGACAAAGGCTGAGCGATGATTTAAAGATCAGAGAAAAGCTTGAGATCGTAATTCCCATGATTGAAAGCGGGTTTATCTACAATGTGCTCCAGGAGGACTCAGAGCTTTCAAAGAACGGCTATATAGAAATGCTGGACATAAAAAAGTCTTATGGATTTATGATCGTCCTGGAATTCGGGGACACCATTGAAGGGGGGACCATGACCAATGCCATAGGGGTCAGCGTCCGGGTGAACAAGCATTATTCCATGGTCAGGGAGATTGTAAAGGATTATTTTGACTGTGTTCTGGGACCTGCCATGGGAAACCGGCTGGTGCTGTTCCTTTCCTTTGAACAGGAAAAGGTACGGTATGAGGAACGGGTGGAAATCATTACAAGGACCCGGAATATGATCCATAAGCTGGAAAGCGCTACGGACATGAAATGCAGAGGCGGGATAGGATCCGTAAAGCCTCTGGAAGGAATCCGGGATTCCTACAAGGAGGCCTTAAAATCCCTGCGGGAAAGCGACAGTCATGTAGTGCACATTACGGATATCCCGGCGGTATCTGATTATGATGGGGAATATCCCTTAGACTTAGAAAACCAGTATCTTCAAAGGGGGACAAAGGCAGACCGGGAAGGGGCGCTGTCCTGTGCCGGTGAATTTTTTGACTGGATGCTGGTTCATGACGGAAATGTACGGTCTAATATAGAGATAAAGATATTGGAGCTGGTCATGAGGCTGGAGAGGCGGGCTTTTGAGGCCGGAAATGTCCGCTATGGCTTCCGTTACCGGGAGAATTATTTGGAAGAGTTAAAGGAGGCTGCCGATGGGGAGGCCCTTAAGCGGTGGTTTTTGAATAAGACAAGGGAGGTGTGCGAAAACATCAGCACTTCCAGGGAAAGAGAGTATGAAAATGTGGTTTCCAGGGTCAAGGCCTACATTGATGAGAATTATACCAGGGATATTTCTCTTGACGATGTATCCAGAATGGTTGACATAAGTCCTTATTATTTCAGTAAATTGTTTAAGCAGGAGGTGGGAGAGAATTTCATAGAATATGTAACCAGAACCAGGATTAAAAACGCCAGGCGTCTTCTGGAGGATTCCAGATACAGCATCAAGGAGGTATGTATCATGTCCGGCTACAGTGATCCCAATTATTTCAGCCGGATATTCAAAAAGTATGAGGGGATGACGCCAAGCGAGTATAGGGAGAGGTAAGTGTTATGAAAATGGGGCGAGGGAATTTGTTACTGGTGGTGGTGCTTTGCTGTGCTCTGGCAGCAGGATGTACAAATGCCAAGGCAGAGGCAGAGACCCAGGTTTTGGCAAAAGCAGGAGAAAGGCCCTTACAGATCGGGCTTAGCATTGATTCTTTTGTGATCGAGCGGTGGATCAGGGACCGGGATGTTTTTGTATCCACGGCTAAAGAACTGGGAGCTGAAGTCAATGTGCAAAATGCCAACGGGGATGTAAGCGAGCAGATCGAGCAGATCAAGTACTTCATAAAAAAGCAGATGGATGTGATCGTGGTGGTGGCCGGAGACTGCGAAGCTTTATCCGATGTCATGAAAAAGGCAAAGGATGCTGGAATTAAAACCATGAGCTATGACCGGCTGGTCCGGAATGCGGACTGCGATATGTACATATCCTTTGACAACCGGGAGGTGGGAAGGCTGATGGCGGAAAGCCTGGTGGAGAACATTCCTGAAGGAGGCAAAATTTTCATGATCCAGGGCCCTGAAACGGATCATAATGTGGCAATGGTCCGGGAAGGATTTGAATCGGTGATAAAGGGGAAAAGCCTGGAGGTGGTCTATAAAAGCAACTGCCAGGGATGGCTTTCGGAGCATGCCTTTGACTATGCCAAGGAAGCCCTGGAAAAACACCCGGATGTGAAGGGAATCATGTGTGGAAATGATGATCTGGCAACTCAGGTTTTCCGGGCTTTGTCAGAGGACCGGATGGCAGGAAGGGTCTGCCTGGTGGGGCAGGACGGGGATCTGATGGCCTGTCAGAGAATCGTGGAAGGGACTCAGAATATGACGGCCTTTAAATCTGTGGAGGAAGAAGCCAGAATCGCCGCGGAATATGCAGTGAGGCTGGGGAAGGGGGAACCTTTGGAAGGGATTGAAACCACCATTGACGATGGGACCTATGATGTTCCCAGTCTGGAACTAAGTCCGGTGGCAGTTACCAGGGAAAATATGGACTCCGTCATCATTCAGGGAGGATTCCATGGAAAAGAGGATGTATACTTGAATGTGAAACAGCAATAGCATTTTCTTGCCGTGAAAAAGTCCTGAGCATTCAGGGCTTTTTTATTATGGGCATTAGTCTGTAATCCATTGCAAAGTTTTGGGTATTTATCATAATAAATTTGTTGTGATGCCACTTTTTTTAGTCATTTTACAAATATTCCATATTGTATTAAGATAAAAACATATTAAAAATATACATAAAAAGCAAAAGGAGAGAAATCAAACATGGCTGTAAAGTATATTCCAGAACCGTTCAGAATCAAAATGGTAGAACGAATTAAAATGTTAACTCAGGAGGAACGTATCGAAAAAATCAAAGAGGCTAAGTTTAATATGTTCGGGCTAAGGGGCGAAGATGTCTATATTGACCTTTTAACCGACAGCGGAACCAATGCTATGAGTGATGACCAATGGGCAGGAGTCATGAGAGGCGATGAAGCATACGCCGGTTCATCCAGTTACTATAAGTTAGTTGATGCCGGTAAAGATATATTTGATTATGATTTTATACAACCGGTTCACCAGGGCCGTGCCGGCGAAAAGGTGCTTTTCCCCATTTTCCTTTCCAAAGGTAAATTTGCTATTTCCAATATGTTTTTTGATACAACAAGAGCGCATGTAGAGCTGGCAGGAGCCAGAGCCATCGACTGTGTGGTAGCAGAAGCAAAAAATCCTTCGATAAGAGCTCCTTTTAAAGGCAACATGGATGTGGTAAAATTAGAAAAACTGATCAATGAGCTGGGTGCTGAAAATGTCGGTCTTGTTGTAATGACCATTACCAACAACTCAGCAGGCGGTCAGCCTGTATCTATGGCAAACATGAGAGAGGTATCAGAAATTTGTAAAAAGCATAACATTCCTCTTAATATTGATGCTGCCAGATATGCTGAAAATGCCTTCTTCTTAAAGCAGCGGGAAGAAGAGTGCAAAAATATGTCCATAAAAGAAATTGTCAACAAAATCTTCAGCTATGGCGATATGTTTACAATGTCTGCAAAAAAAGATACCATTGTAAATATCGGTGGTCTGATTGGAGTAAAAGATGGCAATTCACCAATTATATTAAAAATAAAAGCGAACTGCATTTCATTTGAAGGATTTTTTACTTATGGGGGACTTTCCGGACGTGATCTTGAAGCCCTGGCAATTGGACTTTATGAAGGAATCGATGAGAATTTCTTAAGATACCGCATCGGTCAGATGGAATATCTGGCAGGTAAATTAGACGAGGCAGGAATCGCTTACCAATCTCCGGTGGGCGGCCATGGAGTCTTTGTGGATGCAGCAGCATTTTTCCCTCATATCCCGTATAATGAATTCCCTGCCCAGGTGCTTGCAATAGAGCTTTACAAAGAGGCAGGAATCCGTACCTGTGACATCGGTTCCTTTATGCTTGGTAACGATCCGGATACCGGCGAGCAGCTTCATTCCGAGTTTGAATTCACACGCTTTGCGATTCCCCGCCGTGTTTATACACAGGCCCATATTGATATTATGGCTGATGCATTAATCGCAATCAAGGAAAGAGCAGCCGAAATCAAACGAGGATACCGTATTACCTGGGAGCCACCGATTTTACGCCACTTCCAGGCATCTTTGGAACCCATCGAATATTAAGAATATATCCGACATTAGGGGGTATTTACTATGCGTGATCAATGGAACAGCAGAACAGGTTTTTTATTTGCAGCAATTGGGGCTGCAGTTGGATTAGGTAATTTATGGAGGTTTCCGTTTCAAGCTTATAAAAATGGTGGAGGAGCATTTTTTCTTCCATACTTTGTAGCTATTATTACATGTGCCGTTCCTTTAATGATCATGGAATACACCTATGGTCGGAGAATACGTGGTGGTTCTACAAAGGCATTTGCCAAGCTAAAGAAGAAGTTAGAGATTATAGGCTGGGTACAGGTTATGGTACCCATCGTGGTTATGATGTTCTACAGCACCATCATATCCATATCCGTCATCTTTATGATCTACTGTATCGGTCATGCCTTCGGTATGGTAAACTGGATGAGCGATCCGGGACCACTGTTAGGTATTATTACCGGGCAGGCTCAAAATGCTTTCGACTTTGGAAGCGGTATCAGTCTTTATATGCTGGGTGCAGTGGTTGTCGTTTGGTTTTGCAACTGGGCCATCGTCCGGCAGGGAATTTCCGGAGGGATTGAAAAAGCCTCAAAGATATTCACTCCCATGCTTATGATTCTTATGGTGATTTTTATGATTAACTCCATGAGGCTGGAGGGGGCCGCTATTGGGCTAAATGCATTATTTACACCGGATTTTTCTAAAATTTTAAACCCAAGTATATGGGTTGCGGCTTATGCACAGGTATTTTTCTCCACCACACTTGCAGTTGGTGTTATGATTGCTTACGGCTCTTATCTGGGAGAAAAGCAGGATATTGTAAACAACTCATTTATCACCGTACTGTCAAACAGCTCTTTTGATATTATTGCAGGGATTACCGTATTTTCAACCCTGGGATTTTTGGTCAATAAACAAGGCGTTTCTTTTGACTCCTTTGGAACCGGGGCCGGAGTTGCTTTTATCGCATTTCCTATAGCAATTTCAACCATGTCATCTAATATTGTGATTCAGGGCATTTTAGGATTTTTGTTTTTCTTTTGTTTATTTATTGCCGGTATTTCCTCCAGTATTTCTATGCTTGAGGCATTCAATACCTCAGCCTTGGATAAATTTAAGATTTCGCGTAAAAAATTAACCAACATCATATCCATTGCCGGTTTTATTGGAAGTGCCACCTTTGCTACCTACTGCGGATTTAACTATATTCTGGATCTGGTGGATTCTTACGTGGCAAACTATGTGATCGCTACGCTTGGTCTGGTGGAAGTTGTTGCAGTCAGTTACATTTACGGTACAGAGAAACTCAGAGAAGATGCAAACGAATATTCTGACTTTAAGATCGGTAAATGGTGGGATTACTTACTAAAATACTTTACCCCCATATTATTGGGAATTACCGTTATTACAAATTTTGTATCCGGTATCATGAAGATGTTTGGTATGGATTCCATAACACTGATATCAAATATTGTGTTCGGCTGGGGAACGGTTGTACTTATGATCGGTGTTGCCATTATATTCTGTAAACGTCCGTGGCAAACTGATATTGAATGACCTAAAGATCTGATAATTCCATCAACAAGGGGGAAATTCCTATGAATCCATTTGCATTGGCTATGATGATTGTCGGTTGTTCCGTTGTATGGGGTGGGCTGTTTCTATGCGTAGGCATAGCCCTGACTAAAAAACCGGAAGAATAAATAAGACAGAACAAATCAAAAGGGATATTGCAAAACTAACCAAGGTTAGTCAGGCAATGTCCCTTTCTCTTTATCTATCTGTCAATTGTCTTTTAAAGAAGCTAATTGAAGAAAAATTTTTATAAAAGGATTCTCATTGGATCTCTGGTACATGGCGACAAAATTCCCGGGATCAAAATCCTTTAAATTAATAGCCTTCACATTCGGTGTCAGATGCTTGATACAAATACTTGGCAAGAATGCCACCCCCAGCCCGGATTCCACCATTAATATCTGGGATTCAAGGCTGTTGGCATTAATACTGTCTTTGATGTTAAAGCCGGCCGTCATTGTAAATTGTTTTAAGGTCTCCAGAGAGCAGGGGCCGGAATCCTCACTTAAGGTAATTAATGTATATTCATTCAATGAATCGGCTGATATGATATCAAACTGAGCAAGCGGATGCTTTTTATTCACAATGATATACATAGTAGAAGGAAAAACCGGATTTACCACGGTCTCATCCTGTGATACAAAAGCGGGGCTGAAGGGAAGCGTAAAGACGATATCTAATTTTCCGGCTTGCAAGTATGCTATAAGATCGTTATAGTTGTGCTTTGCAACCAAAACATCAATATCCGGATAAAGGGCCTTAAACTCAGAAACTACTTGCGCTATTAAAATATGTTCATAATGGCCAAAGCCAATTTCTAATACTTTGGGATGCAGCTTAGCCGTCTTTTGAGTTTGAGAAATCATCTCGCTGTACAGTTCTATAACCTTTAAGGCTTTGCTGTAAAAAACTTCCCCGGCAGGTGTAAGTAAAACAGTCCTGTTGTTACGTTTTAACAAAACGACTCCCAGTTCTTCTTCTATGGCCGCAATCTGGCGGCTCATTGCTGTTTGCACCATGTGGTGCTCCTGGGCAGCTTTTGTAAAATTCTTATGCTTTACAACTGAAATAAAATAAGACAATCTTCTGATTTCCATTTAACCACCATATCTTTTCAATGAGGTATAAAATGCCTGGTTGAGATATATTACACGAGAGACTATCGCCAATATTATTCTAACAAGATGCCTGAAAAATTGCAACCTTAAGTCTTAGTACTTCCCTGGAAAAGAGGAGGTATACCTGAATGTAAAACAGCAATAGCATTTTTTTGCCGCGAAAAAGTCCTGAGCCGCCAGGGCTTTTTTTATTTGGCCCAATACGTGCTAATGGTTCGCAAACAAGTCCAGTTCTATCCGTGATAAGATAAAACTGTCAGTAAAACAAATATTGGAGGAGGAACAAATACCATGAAACAAAAATTTTTAGCGGCAGCAATGGCCCTTGCCCTGACTGCAGGAATGCTTTCCGGATGTGCAAGCTCCACAGGCTCTGCGCCGGGGAACAAAGAGACTCAGACAACTGGGGAGGCCGCCACAGAAGCCACCAAAGTGGCTGAGACCAAGGCAGAGGAAACCAAAGCAGCAAAGGGGAGCGATACCTTAGTGGGAGTCGCCATGCCTACCAAGGACCTGCAGCGGTGGAACCAGGATGGATCCAATATGAAAAAGGAACTGGAGACCGCCGGATATAAGGTGGATTTGCAGTATGCCAGCAATGATGTCCAGACCCAGGTATCCCAGGTGGAGAACATGATTTCCAATGGCTGCCAGATACTGGTCATTGCCTCTATTGATGGGAGCTCTTTAGGAGAACCTTTAAGCCAGGCCAAAGCCATGGGCATTCCGGTTATCTCCTATGACCGTCTGATCATGAATTCCGATGCAGTCACTTATTATGCAACCTTTGATAACTATAAAGTCGGACAAAAACAGGGTGAGTACCTGGTAGAGGCCCTGGGCCTTGAGACAGCCACTGAACCTAAGAACATAGAACTGTTTACCGGAGATCCTGCTGATAACAACTGTAATTTCTTCTTTGGCGGAGCCATGGATGTCCTTAAAAAGTATATTGACAGCGGCAAGCTGGTGGTAAAATCCGGCCAGACGGCTTTTGAACAGGTAGCTACCGCTAACTGGGATTCCGAAAAATCCCAGAACCGTATGGATACCATTATTGCTGGTAACTATTCCGACGGAACCATATTGGACGCAGTCCTCTGCTCCAACGATTCCACAGCTCTGGGAGTGGAAAATGCCCTGGTTTCTTCCTATACCGGAAAATACCCGGTCATCACCGGACAGGACTGTGATATCGCCAATGTAAAGAACATGCTCCAGGGAAAACAGGCCATGAGCATCTTTAAGGATACCCGTACCCTTGCTTCCCAGGTGGTAAAGATGGTGGATTCCGTTATGCAGGGCGGAGAAGCGGAGATCAATGATACCAAATCCTATGACAACGGAACAGGAATCATTCCCACCTATCTGTGTGACCCGGTAGTGGTAACGGTTGATAATTACAAAGATATGCTGATCACTTCCGGATATTATATTGAGGACCAGTTAAAGTAACAAAATGATTTCCTTAGGGGGACGGCTTCTTTTCAGTATGGAGGCCGTCCTTAAGAAATGACGGCAAGGGAGGGATATTCTTGGCAAAAATACTTTTGGAAATGAAGAGCATAACCAAGACATTTCCAGGCGTGAAAGCTCTGGATAATGTAAACCTTCAGGTAGAGGAAGGGGAAATCCACGCCCTGGTGGGTGAAAATGGAGCTGGCAAATCTACTCTGATGAACGTGCTCAGCGGCATTTATCCCTATGGAACCTATGAGGGAGATATTATTTACAGCGGAGAAATCTGCAAATTTAACAATATCAGCGACAGTGAACAAAGGGGAATCGTCATCATCCATCAGGAGCTGGCTCTTGTTCCCTATATGACCATCGCTGAAAACATGTATTTGGGAAATGAAAAGGGGAAAAGGTACGCAATCAACTGGAATGAAACTTATGGGGAGGCGGACCGGTACTTAAAGACCGTGGGACTTATGGAATCCTCCCATACCCTGATCAAGGATATCAGCGTAGGCAAGCAGCAGTTAGTGGAAATTGCAAAGGCCCTTGCAAAGAATGCCAGGCTTTTGATCCTGGATGAGCCTACCGCATCATTGAATGAAGATGATTCCAAATCCCTTCTGGAGCTTTTGTTGAAATTCAAGTCAGAGGGATTAACCTCCATCATTATTTCTCATAAACTGAATGAAATTGCCTATGTGGCGGATAAGATCACAATCCTCCGCGATGGCTCGACCATAGAAACTCTGGACAGGAAAAAGGATGCCATTACCGAGGACAGGATCATCAAAGGCATGGTGGGCCGGGAACTGGTAGACCGCTTTCCCGCGCGCCTTGATGTGGAAATCGGTGAAAAGGCCATGGAAGTGGAGCATTGGAATGCCTGCCATCCCTTGTATTCCGACCGGAAGGTGGTAAGCGATGTTTCTCTTTATGTGAGAAAGGGAGAGGTCGTGGGGATCTGCGGCCTGATGGGAGCCGGAAGAACAGAGCTTGCCATGAGCATTTTCGGAAAGAGCTATGGGGTCAATATCTCCGGAACAGTCCGTATTCACGGAAAAGAGGCGCCATTAAACTCTGTCAGGGATGCCATACGCCATAAGCTTGCCTATGTCACCGAGGACCGGAAGGGCAATGGCCTGATCCTTGGAAATCCCATTAAGACCAACACCACCCTTGCAAATATGCAGGCTGTCAGCCGCCGCACCATTATTGACAAGGATAAGGAATTTGCAGTGGCAGAGGATTACAGGGATAAGCTGAAAACCAAGTGCCCTACGGTGGAACAGAATGTGGGAAATTTAAGCGGCGGAAACCAGCAGAAGGTCCTGCTTTCAAAATGGATGTTCGCAGAGCCTGACATTCTGATTTTAGATGAACCCACCAGAGGGATCGACGTGGGGGCAAAATACGAGATCTACTGCATCATCAACCGTCTGGCTTCGGAAGGCAAATCAATCATCATGATATCCTCAGAGCTTCCGGAAGTCCTTGGAATGTCTGACCGCATTTATATCATGAATGAAGGCCGCATGGTGGGAGAGGTCCGTGGGGCCGAGGCGACCCAGGAGAAGATCATGGCCTGTATCTTAAAATCAGATAAACACCCTGAGGGGATACTTAAATGCCCTGAAAAACGGGAAAATCAGAGGAAAGGCGAGTAGAAGATGGAGAATAAAATAAAATTATCTGAGGGATTAAAAAAATATACCATGGTAATCGTTCTGGCCGTTGTTGTCATTCTTTTTACCGCCAACACCGGAGGGAAAATGCTTCTGCCCCAGAATGTGAACAATTTAATTGCCCAGAATGCCTATGTATTCATTCTGGCCACGGGCATGCTTTTTTGCATTCTCACGGGAGGAAACATTGATTTATCCGTAGGCTCTGTGGTCTGTTTCGTAGGAGCACTAGGCGGAAGCATGATGATCAACATGGGGATCAATCCCTACCTGTCCCTGGTTGCAATGCTGATCATCGGCATTCTGGTAGGCGCATGGCAGGGCTTCTGGATCGCCTATGTGCGGATCCCTCCCTTTATCGTGACCCTGGCGGGCATGCTCATGTTCCGTGGGTTATCCAATGTGGTCCTCCAGGGCATGACCTTATCCCCCATTCCTGAACCTTTTTTAAACCTGTTTAATACCTATGTCCCGGACATATTCGGGATTCAGGGTTTTAACTTAACCTGTTTTTTGGCTGGGATCATTGCCTGTCTGGTTTTCGTGGCGCTGGAACTTTTAAACCGCAGAAAAAAGCTCCAGAAAGGGTACCGTGTGGATCCGATTGGAGGCATGGCGATCAAAATGGCTTTCATCAGCGTTGTAGTTCTGTTTTTCATGTATAAGCTGGCCAGATATAAAGGCATTCCCAATGCTCTTGTCTGGGTGACCGGGATCATTGGGATCTACAGTTATATTTCTTCCAAAACCACCACAGGGCGGTATTTTTACGCTGTGGGCGGAAATGAGAAAGCTACCAGGCTGTCTGGTATTGATACCAATAAAGTATATTTTCTCGCTTATTTGAATATGGGGCTTCTGGCAGCAGTGGCAGGCATGGTGACCGTTGCCCGGTTGAATTCTGCCAATCCCACGGCAGGAAACAGCTATGAAATGGATGCCATCGGCGCCTGCTTCATCGGAGGTGCTTCCGCATACGGCGGTACGGGAACTGTGCCGGGAGTGATCGTAGGTGCGACTCTTATGGGCGTGCTGAACTTAGGGATGAGCATCATGGGCGTGGACCAGAATCTGCAGAAGGTGGTGAAGGGGGCGGTTCTTATGGCGGCGGTTATATTTGATGTGGTGAGCAAGAGAAAGTCGTTTATTGTGAAGCAGTAAATGGGAAGGTTTTCTTTCGGATGCCGAAAAATACTTTGGTGCATTAAATGCTGTTTTCTTATACATACGTATGAGAAACAGCATTTTTTATCTGCGATAAAAGACATTTTTCGCATTTTTTATTTTCATGATTTGCCCATGAATCAACGGCTTATTTAAATAAAAATCCCCCTATATATAGAAATCTGGCCCAACTTGTGGTAGAATGCTACAAGTAAAAGAATGTTTTAAAAGATAAAGGAGCATAAATTATGGGAAAGATAAAAGTAACAACATGCGGAATCAAAGGGCTTTTTGTCATTGAGCCTGGGGTATTTCACGATTCCAGAGGATATTTCATGGAAACCTACAACCAGAATGATTTTCAGGAAGCAGGGCTTGACATGGTTTTTGTACAGGACAACCAGTCCATGTCCGTAAAGGGCGTACTGCGGGGCCTCCATTTCCAGAAGCAGTTTCCTCAGGGAAAGCTGGTGCGGGTGGTAAGAGGAAAGGTGTTTGACGTGGCTGTGGATCTGCGTTCCTCTTCCGAAACCTATGGAAAATGGTTCGGCGTGGAGCTGTCTGCGGAAAATAAAAAGCAGTTCTACATTCCGGAAGGCTTTGCCCATGGATTTTTAGTTATGTCTGATGAGGCTGAATTTGCATATAAGTGTACCGATTTCTATCATCCAGGTGATGAGGGCGGAATTTTATGGAACGACCCGTCAATCGGCATTGACTGGCCCATTGAGGAAGGTATGGAGCTGATTATTTCCGAGAAGGATCAGAAGTGGAGCGGAATCCGGGATACCTTCAAATTTTAATTGAGAGGAGAAAACCATGAATTATCTGGTTTCCTTAATAAAAGAAATTATTGTAAAGAGAAAGCTCATCCTGGATCTGTCAAAGGCGGATTTTAAAAAGCGGTTTGTAGGCTCCTATTTCGGGATCGCGTGGATGTTTTTACAGCCCATGGCAACGGTGCTGGTATACTTTTTCGTATTCCAGATGGGCTTTAAAAGCGTACCTCCTGTCCCGGATTACCCTTACGTGCTTTGGCTGATCCCGGGCATTGTGCCCTGGTTTTATTTCAGCGAGGTGCTGAACATGGGGACGGGCTGTCTTCAGGAATATAATTATCTGGTGAAAAAGGTGGTGTTCCGGGTAGAGATCCTTCCGGTCATCAAGATGATTTCCTGCCTGATGGTACATGGTATTTTTGCAGTTATCATGATCCTGGTATTTTTCTGCTACGGCTTTTTTCCAAAGGCGAGCTGGATCCAGATCTTGTATTATTCCTTTGCAAGCTCCATGCTGTCTCTGGCCATTGCGTATTTTACCAGCGCCATTCATGTGTTTTTCAAGGATATGGCACAGATCATAGGGATCTTCCTGCAGTTTGGGATGTGGATGGTGCCCATCATGTGGGCGCCGGAAATGTTTTCCGCAATTCCTTCCTGGCTGCCGGTTCTGCTTAAGTTAAATCCCTTCTATTATATCGTGGCAGGGTACCGGGACAGCATGCTGACCGGAAACTGGCTGACAGAACGGCCGACCCTGGGACTGTATTTCTGGTCGGTGACCATTGTCCTGATGCTTATAGGGCTGAAAGTATTTAAAAAACTGCGCCCACACTTTTCTGATGTGCTGTAACCTTCACGAAAGCAATGAGTAGTGCGAAATATGACAGAAAAAGTTTTTCGTTGTGCTAGCACATAAGAAAAACTTTTCCTGGCATATTTCATAGGGCGAATGCCCGTGATCTGGCGAAACTGAAAGTTTCGCCAGATGCACTACGGACTCAAGGTATAACTTTATATAACATGGAGGATTCAATGTCCGTAGAATCGAACAACAGAGCAATATCTGTTAATAACGTAACAAAGATCTATAAATTATACGACAAGCCTTCTGACCGTTTAAAAGAGGCATTAAGCGTGACCCACAAAAACTACCACCGGGATTTCTATGCCTTAAACGGCATTTCTTTTGAAGTAGAAAAAGGACAAACAATGGGCATCATCGGTACCAATGGGTCAGGCAAGTCCACCATACTGAAAATCATTACCGGAGTCCTTACCCCCACCTCAGGCAGTCTTGAGGTCAACGGGGTGATTTCCGCTCTGTTGGAGCTGGGAGCCGGGTTTAACATGGATTATACTGGAATCGAAAACATTTACATGAACGGCACCATGATGGGATTTTCCAAGAAAGAAATGGATGGAAAGCTTAAGGATATCCTGGATTTTGCGGACATCGGAGATTTTGTCTACCAGCCTGTGAAGACCTATTCAAGCGGTATGTTCGTCCGCCTGGCATTTGCCCTGGCAATCAACGTGGAGCCTGAGATCCTTATCGTTGACGAGGCCCTGTCCGTTGGTGACGTATTTTTTCAGGCAAAATGCTACCGTCGTATGGAAGAAATCCGCCAGAACGGAACTACCATTTTAATGGTCACCCATGATATGGGAGCGATCATCAAATATTGTGACCGTGTCGTGGTTTTAAATAAAGGAAATTTTATTGCCGAGGGAGAGCCTGGAAAGATGGTGGATCTCTATAAAAAGATCCTGGCCAATCAAATGGACGAACTTGGGGAAGATCTGGAAGAGATAAGAAAAGGCATATTAAACGATTTTTCCGGGGAACAGGCTTCTGTCCTTATGCAGTCCCAAAGCTCCCGCCAGGAAGGTCTTATGAAGGAAAAGCTGACCATTAACCCAAACCGTACCGAATACGGCGACAAAAGGGCGGAGATCGTGGATTTCGGGCTTTTGGATGAGAGAGGGAATGTGACTAACCTTCTGCTGAAAGGGGAACGCTTTACTATTAAGGAGCGGGTCCATTTTCATACCCAAATTGAAACGCCTATTTTTACCTATACCATCAAGGATAAACGGGGAGCCGATTTAACCGGCACCAATACCATGTACGAGGCCTCAGATGTGGAGGACGTGGGAAACGGCGATGAATATGAGGTGGAATTTAACCAGAAAATGACCCTTCAGGGAGGGGAGTATCTCCTTTCCATGAGCTGCACTGGATTTGAAAACGGAGAACATGTGGTTTACCACCGCCTGTATGACATCGCAAACATTACGGTCATTTCCAATAAAAATACGGTAGGTATTTATGATATGGAACCGGAAGTAAGCTTAAAGCTTTACCGGGCAGGAGAGTGAGGAGGAAACGTCCATGAAAGATATCAGTCCTGAACTTAAAAATCTGTTTATAAAATACCATGGAGATACAAAAAAGCTGCTGCAGGAAAATCCCAACCTGGATTATTTGTATGCCTTTTCCGATATCCGTGAGAACCTGTTGGAATGGTATGAATTCCATGAGGCGGGCTCTCTGCTTCAGGTGGGGGCTGACTACGGCGCTTTGACCGGCTTATACAGCAGACGGGTGAGACAGGTGACCGTCCTTGATCCGGACCAGGGCAATTTATCGGTGTGCCGTTTACGCAATGAGGAACAGGAAAACATCCGGTATATTGCCGGGGAATTGGACTCTTTAGAAGAGGACGGCTTTGATTATGTGGTAATGGTGGGGTCTTTAAGGCCGCCCTATGACAGGCAGATACAAAAGGCAAAATCTCTTCTAAAGCCGGAAGGAAAGCTGATCCTTTCCCTATGCAACCGATTGGGCCTTAAGTATCAGGCCGGTGCGGTTCCTGATAAGGACCGGCTTTCACGGGAAGAGCTCCGGGAGCTTTTGTGCGGAGAGGATGGAAGGCAGGGAAAGGCGGAATTTTACTATCCCATGCCTGATTACCGCCTGCCCATCACCCTGTATTCCGATGGATATCTGCCTGGCAAGGGGGATTTGACTCATGCCATTTTGGCCTATGATTACCCCAAGTACTTAAGGTTTGATTTAGGAAAGATGTTTGACGAGGTATGTGAGGGAAAGCAGTTTGAGACATTTGCCAATTCATTTTTAACCATTTGGAGCAGCCATGAAGAAAATTAACTTTGTAAAATACAACAGGACCCGCAGGGAAGCGTTTCAGATATGCACCAGTCTGGTGGAAGAGGATGGATATCCTTTTGTGGAGAAGACTGCTTTAAAGCCTGAGGGCGTTGCCCATATAAAATCCCTTGGGGAAAAATATAAAAGCCTTTCGGAGCAAAACCAGAGATTAAAGGTTGCCGGGGTTTCCATAAGCCCGGATGGCGGGACTGCCCGTTTCGATTTCCTTAAGGGTCAGACTCTTTCCGAGCTTCTGGGAAAAGAGATCCGTGAGGGAAAGGTTTCCGTATCCCATATGGAAGACGGGATTTCCCTGATCATGGGCGCAAAGGAAAACTGCATTATCCCCTTTACCCTTACTCCTGAATTTGAAGAGGTCTTTGGAGGTCTTTCGGAGGCTGATGAACGCCCTGCGGGCATACCTTTATCCCCAGAAAACATGGGCGGGAAATATGAAACCATAAAAAAGGACTGGGCGTTTAAAACCTCTAACATTGACTGCCTTTTTGAGAACATCATGATGACTGAGGATGGCCCTTACTGCCTGGATTATGAATGGGTATTTTCCTTCCCTGTCCCTGTCACCTTTATAAAGTTCCGGGTCCTTTATTACTTTTATGAACAGTATAAGAGCCTTTTGTCCTATGATTCCATGGAAGCCTTTATGGAAGAATTTGGCGTGGAGGCAGAGCGCCTGGGCACGTATGAGGAGATGGAACGCCGCTTCCAGGAATATGTCCACGGAGAGAACCAGCAGATTTATCTGGTCAACTACATGCATGAAACCCATGCCCTGCCTGAGGATATGTATGGCGTGTCCCAGGTAATTGATGAGACAAAGGAGCGCCTTTCCCAGATGGAGATGGAGATACGGGAAAAGGATGTGTTCATCACCAGGCAGCAGGAGGAGAAGCGCCTGACTGACAATCATGTGACCAATCAGGAGACGATCATTCAGGCTCTTCGGTCGGATTGTGACAATATGGGGGAAGTGATCGCCTGTCTTCAAAGGCACCAGTCATTGGCCTACCGGGCCGGAAGAAAGCTGGGAAGGATCTTTAACGAAAAGTTCCCAAAGGGGACCAGAAAGCGGAAACTGATGTTTTATGCCAAGGATACGGTACTTCATCCGCTGAAATCTCTCCGTCTTTATACAACAGAGGAAGGACGGAACCTGATTGAAGGGGATATGAAGATCGGAGAGGCCTACCGGGTCCAGGGAAAGCTTCGTTTCGTAAAAGAGGGGCACCCCATGGTATCCATCATCATCCCGGTATACAATCAGATCCATTATACCTATGCCTGTCTTGCGTCTATTCTGGAACATACCAAAGATGTGGTCTATGAGGTCATCATAGCAGACGATGTTTCTACGGATGCAACGGCCGAGCTTTCCAAATTCACGGAAAACGTGGTCATCTGCCGCAATGAAACCAACCAGGGATTTTTGCGGAACTGCAACCAGGCAGCCAAAGCTGCCAGGGGAAAATATGTCATGTTCCTTAACAATGACACCCAGGTGACAGAGGGGTGGCTCAGCAGCCTGGTAAACTTGATCGAATCCGATTCCACCATCGGCATGGTTGGTTCCAAGCTGGTTTATCCCGACGGACGCCTGCAGGAAGCCGGAGGGATCATCTTCCGTGACGGTTCCGGCTGGAACTATGGACGCCTTGACGATCCGGACAAGCCGGAATACAACTATGTAAAAGATGTGGACTATATATCCGGGGCTGCCATCCTTCTTTCCAATGACTTATGGAAAAGGATCGGAGGATTTGATGACCGCTTTGCCCCCGCCTATTGTGAGGATTCCGATCTTGCCTTTGAGGTGCGCAGGGCAGGCCTGCGGGTGGTCTACCAGCCTCTTTCCAAGGTCATTCATTTTGAGGGCGTTTCCAACGGAACGGATGTCAATGGTTCCGGCCTAAAGCGGTATCAGGTGGAAAATGGCCGTAAGCTAAGGGAAAAATGGGCGGCTGAACTGAAGCAGCAAAGTGAAAACGACGGAAATCCTGATGTTTTCAGGGCCAGAGAGAGAAGCCAGGACAAAGATATCATTCTGGTGGTGGACCATTATGTTCCCACCTATGACCGTGACGCCGGTTCCAAGACCACCTTCCAGTATCTGAAAATGTTCCTGGAAAAGGGCTATGTGGTGAAATTCCTTGGGGACAATTTCCTTCATGAAGAACCTTATTCCACTGCTTTGCAGCAATTGGGGATCGAGATTCTTTACGGCAGGGAATACCAGGGGAAGATCTGGGAATGGTTAAAGGACCATGGAAATGACATTAAGGTGGCTTATTTAAACCGTCCCCATATCGCTGCCAAGTATATGGATTTTCTTAAAGATAAAACAAACATTAAGATGATTTATTATGGCCATGACCTGCATTTCTTAAGAGAAGGCAGGGAATATGAACTGACAGGAGATCCCAAAAAGAGGGAGTCTTCTGAGTACTGGAAGTCAATGGAGCTTCGCCTTATGAGAAAGGCTGGGGTATCCTATTATCCGTCCTATGTGGAGCGGGATGCCATTCATGAGATAGAGCCTTCCATTCATGTGAAAGCCATTGTGGCCTATGTTTATGAGAACTTCTTAAAACAAATTCCCGATGACTTCGAAAAGAGGGAAGGGCTCTTGTTTGTAGGCGGATTTGCCCATCCCCCTAACGCAGATGCTGTTCTTTGGTTTGCCCAGGAAATATTCTCTCTGATCCGGGAACATCTGCCCATTAATTTCTATATCGTTGGTTCTAAGGTGACGGATGAAATTAAGGCTCTGGAGCAGCCGGGCAGCGGGATCATTGTAAAAGGATTTGTATCAGAGGAAGAACTGGCAAGGCTTTATGTAAGCTGCCGGGTGGTGGTAGTGCCGCTGCGTTACGGCGCAGGGGTAAAGGGAAAGGTCATCGAAGCCTTATATAATGGCGCTCCCGTGGTCACCACCTCCATCGGTGCAGAGGGCATTCCGGAAGCGGACAAGGTCATGGTGGTGAAAGATGAACCGGCGGCCTTTGCAGGGGAAGTGGTTTCCCTGTATCAGGATGGAGCAAGGTGCAGGCAGATGTGCCAGGAAACCCAGAATTATATCCGCAGGTATCACAGCATAGAGGCAGCCTGGAATGTGATCGGAGAAGATTTTTAGAGGACAAAGCTTAAATAACCCGCGTACCGGTTTATCCGGGCGCGGTGCTGTGCCGCTTTCATGGCTGTACCCTGGCAAGTGCTGCTTTTTCAGCCAGATGATTTCTGAATCAAGGGAGTGTTTAACCGGAAGGAGCCAAATCTCCTTTCAAGATAACACCTCCGGGAGAATACAGAAGCGTACCCATGGAACCCATGTATGGAGTCTTGGCGGGAGCGATGGGCGCTTTGCAGCAGGTACGAGAAGTCGTGCTTAAATTGATAGAAAAGGACAAAGGAGAATGTGACGGGAAAGGAAGGGAATCGCATGGAAGAGAAAAAAAGGGACCGGCTTCTGTTCTGGGATATTTTAAAGGGAATCGGGATCATATCCATTGTGTTCGGCCATTCCCAGAACCTGGGGATCGCCATCCGGACAGTATATTATTACCATTTGGCCATATTCTTTTTCATTTCAGGGTATTTATATAATGAAAATCGTTATGGAGATGCCCCCTTTGACTTTTTTGCACGGCGGCTGAAGAATATGTGGGTGCCCTATTTCTGCTATGGGGGCATGTTCGTTTTATTACATAACTTCCTTTCCTGGTACCTGCTTTTTCCCGCTGATTCCTACTATGGCAAAAAGGAGATGCTTCTTGCCATGGGAAATACCCTGTTCCTGCGCTGCCCGGAAAGCCCGTCAGGAGCCATGTGGTTCGTGCCTCTCATGCTGGCAGCAGGAACAGGCTTTTCGGTCATACTCTGGTTCTGCCGGAACTATCTTCCTGCTTCCTTCCGGCCATGGGCGGCTGCAGCCCTGTGTATTGGAGCGGGGCTTTTTGGTGTGGCCCTCAGCCGGCGGGAGATATTCTTAAGCTACCACCTTCAGACAGCCTTTCTGGTGATCCCGGTCTATTACAGCGGATATGCTGTGCGGACCTGGAAAATCCCCATTGAAAAATATGTGACATGGTATGGGGCAGCCGCATGTGCCGGACTTTTCTATTATTTCCTGGTATTTACCGGAGAAAGCGTGGAGTTGTCCGCCAATCAGATACCGGGAGGGATCAACTTCTATATCATTACTGCAGCCGGCATTTATCTTTGCTGTTATGTGGCCAAATGTCTGGAAAAGGTTCCTAAGGCCGGGAAAGCTGCGGCCCTGCTTGGAAAATATTCCTTTGATATCATGGCCCTTCATTTTCTGGTGTTTAAGCTCTGTGACAGAATTTACGCCCAGATCATACTGGAGCCTGCAGAAAATCAGGGGGGCTTCCCCCACTCCTATCCAGAGCTTCATATCATCTACCTGGTCCTGGGAGTGGCCCTTCCGGTCCTATTTGCAATGGGGTCAAAGAAGGCCATTCATGGCCTGGGCAATATGCTTCGGTCCTGGGCGGGGAATCCCCAGGAATGATCTTCATGGATCGTTCAGCAGATATATGATATACTATCCAAGAAAGCAAAACCGCAGGTTTTATTCGCTGCACTGCGGACTTACGATAACCAATAAAATGATATCAGGAGGATACAGATATGCAGGCAGTTTTACTGGCAGGCGGCCTTGGTACCAGACTCCGTTCCGTGGTGAGCGACAGGCCAAAGCCAATGGCGCTGGTCGGAGACAAGCCTTTTATGGAATATGTGGTAATGGAGCTGGTAAGCCATGGAGTATCAGAAATCATTTTTGCCGTAGGCTATAAAGGCTCTATGGTAGAAGAATATTTTAAAGACGGGTCCCAGTGGGGAATCCAGGTTTCCTATGCTTATGAGGAAGAACTTTTAGGAACCGCAGGAGCCATTAAGAATGCAGGAGTTAAGGTAACAGAGGACCATTTCCTTGTACTAAATGCAGATACCTTTTACCGCATCGATTACAGTAGGCTTACATCCCTTAGCAAGGAGCGGGCTCTTGACATGACCCTGGTACTCCGTGAGGTGTCAGATGTGTCCCGTTACGGACAGGCCGTTCTGGAAGACGGCTATCTTAAAACCTTTAATGAAAAGACGGAAGAACCCCGCAAGGGAACCATAAACGGCGGCATTTATTATTTAAAGCGTGAACTGCTGGATGAGATTCCGGAAGGAAAGGTGTCACTGGAACAGGATATGATTCCAAAGTGGCTTTCAGAGGGAAAAAAGCTGGGCGGTTTTGTAAGCGACGGCTATTTCATTGATATCGGGATTCCCCAGGACTATTACCGGTTTGCCGAAGATGTGAAGAAACACCTTGCAGGTATACCTTCCCATCCGGTAGAACTGGGCGGGCTCTGCCCGGAACCCATGGGCAGTAAGAAGAAAGGAGATGTGAGCTTATGGTAATCAGAGGACGTGCTCCCCTGCGGGTGAGCTTTGGCGGAGGCGGGACCGATGTGGCTCCCTTCTGTGTGGAGCAGGGAGGGGCAATTATCGGCAGCACCATCAATAAGTATGCATACTGCTCCATTGTGCCAAGAGAGGATGACCAGATCATCGTTCATTCCCTGGACTTTGACATGACGGTCAAGTACAATACCAGGGAGAATTATGTATATGACGGACGCCTGGATCTGGTAACGGCGGCATTAAAGGCAATGGACATCAAACAGGGCTGTGAGGTGTATTTGCAGTGCGATGCCCCTCCAGGATCAGGCCTTGGCACTTCCTCCACCGTTATGGTGGCCCTTTTGACGGCCATGGCCAAATGGAAAGGCGTGGAAATGGACAGCTATGCCATGGCAGACTTAGCCTACCAGGTGGAGAGAGAGGATCTAAAGATTGACGGCGGTTACCAGGACCAGTACGCAGCAACCTTTGGAGGCTTTAATTTCATTGAGTTCCATGGCCGCAATAACGTGGTGGTCAACCCTCTCCGCATAAAAAAAGAGATCATGCATGAGCTGCAGTATAATTTACTCCTTTGCTATACAGGAGGCATCCATGTGTCTGCCAACATCATAAAAGACCAGGTAAAGAACTATGAAAAGAAGGATCCCTTTGATGCCATGTGCGAGGTAAAGGCTCTTGCCTATGCCATGAAAGATGAACTTCTAAAAGGAAATCTTTACAGCTTTGGAAAGCTTCTGGATTACGGCTGGAAGAGCAAAAAGCGCATGAGCAGCAAGATCTCCACCCCGCAGATCGACGAGCTTTACGAGGAGGCATTAAAGGCAGGTGCCCTGGGAGGAAAGCTTCTGGGAGCCGGAGGAGGAGGATTCCTTCTGGTGTACTGCCCCTATAACGTCCGCCATAAAGTGGCCGCACGCATGGAAGCTGCCGGTGGGCAGCCTACGGACTGGAACTTTGAGCTGCGAGGCGCCCAGGCCTGGATCACTGATGAAAAGCGGTGGGATTACCAGGAGATCCGGGTGGCCATACCGGGAGGCGAATACCATTTTCCATTATAGGCCTGGAAAAAAGGCAGCAAAAGGAGGGAAAGACCATGGACAGGATCGTATTTTTAGACCGGGATGGAACCATCAATGAAGAGGTGGAATATTTGCACCGTCCTGAGGACCTGGTGATCCTGACTGGAGTGCCTGAGGCCTTAAAACGGCTTAGGGAGCAGGGATTTAAGCTTGTGGTGGTTACCAACCAGGCCGGAGTGGCAAGGGGCTATTATGGAGAAGAGGATGTGAAAGCTCTCCATGAATACTTAAACAGCCTTCTATCAAAGGAAGGCGCCTTCATAGACCGTTTTTATTACTGCCCCCACCATCCGGTATACGGGATCGGAGAATACGGCCGGGAATGCCATTGCCGGAAGCCGGAAACCGGGATGTTTGAGATGGCGGAGGCAAGCTTTCAGGTGGACAAGTCCCACTCTTATATGATCGGAGACAAGCTTCTGGATACAGAAGCCGGAAGAAGATACGGAGTGGGCACGGTTTTGGTGGGAACCGGGTACGGAAAAGAATTATACGGCGGCCTGACCCAGGAAGAGAGAAGGAATTCCTTTGACTCCTACGCCCCCACCATGAAAGAAGCTGTGGACTGGATACTGAACAGAGAAGGAGTGTGAGAAACATGGAACCCATGAATTATTTAGAAGAGCTCATAGAACGTTACCCTGTGCTGGCCTGTGTAAAGCCTCAGATCAGGGAAGCTTACGGGATTCTGGAAACATGCTATGAAAACGGCGGAAAGCTTTTGATTGCCGGAAACGGCGGAAGCTGCGCAGATGCAGAGCACATCGTGGGAGAATTGATGAAGGGCTTTGTAAAACGCCGCCCCGTTTCAGAGGATTTTGCCGGAAGGCTTTTAGAGGCAGATCCAAGGCTTGGAAAAGAATTGGGAGACAAGCTTCAGGGAGGCCTTCCTGCCATTGCCCTGACCGGACATTCCGGCCTTTCTACAGCATTTTTAAATGATGTGGACGGGGAAATGATCTACGCCCAGCAGACGTACGGATATGGAAGGAAAGGGGATGTGTTTTTAGGCATATCCACCTCCGGCAATGCAAAAAATGTGATGTATGCTGTGACGGCAGCAAAGGCCATTGGCATGAAGACCATCGGTCTTGCGGGAAAAGACGGAGGACTTTTAAAGACGGCAGCGGATGTGACCATCGTTGCTCCGGAAAAGGAGACGTTTAAAATACAGGAACTCCACCTTCCCATTTACCATGCCCTCTGCCTGATGCTGGAGGAGCGGTTCTTTTAACTAAAATGGTCGCAGCTCTGATGCAGAGGTGCGTGGTTTGAAATAAGAAAGGGGCGAAAGATGAAAGACAAACAGTGGATAGCCGGGTGGAAGGACGAAATCATCGCAGCCGCACTTTTGCTTGGTTTTGCTTTTTTCATAAACAGAGGGATTGAGATAAAAGGGCTTTATATGGATGATTTGTACCTTTGGTCCTGCTACGGAGAGCAGTCCTTCCGCGAATTTGTGCTCCCTTTGGGAAGCACCCGGTTCCGTTTTGTTTATTATCTGGCAGCCTGGCTGGAGCTGATGGTCACCGGAAGTCATATCGGTTGGTTTGTGCCCATTAATATCCTTTTAAACGGCTGTATCGCCTATACGGTCTACCGGTTCGGAAAGCGCTTGTCTGGAAGATGGCTCATGGGCTTTCTCTGCGGGATTTTATACCTGCTCTCCCGAATGTCCTATTACCAGATCAGCCAGGTATACGGCCTCATGGAAAGTATGGCTTTATGGACTGCCATAGGCATTTTCTACTGTCTCTACCGTTACGTATCCGATGAAGAGGAAAGAAGATGGTTCCTGCCGGCTGCCACTGCAATGTATTTTTCCATCTGCTTCATCCATGAACGGTACATGGTGCTTTTGCCTCTGTTTTATGCAGCGTTTCTCATGAAAAAGGAAAAACGGAAAAAGCCCTGGCTGAGTATCACCGGGGCGTTCCTGGCCGTTCAGGCCATCCGTTTCCTTACCATCGGAAGCATTTCTCCCGCAGGAACCGGGGGAACAGATGTGGCGGATACCTTCCATTTTTCAGATACCTTCCGGTATGCCATAAGCCAGTTGCTCTACTTATTTGGGATCAATGCAGGCCCTGATCATTTAAACGGGTTAAGCTGGGGGAAATCGCCTTACTGGATCCATGTTCTGGTGATATTTGCGGACCTCCTTCTCCTTGTGATGACTGTGGTTTTTATCATAACCGTCATAAGGGAGCGGCAGCAGTTGAAAAAACGTATCCCAGTCATCTGCCTGTTTCTCTTATTCATCGCTCTTTGCATCGGTTCCTCCAGCGTCACCATCCGGGTGGAGACCCGGTGGATCTATGTTTCCATGACGGCAGCATGGCTGTTTGCCGCTTACATGTGCGGGGTGGCGGTGCCCAAAGGTGAGGCAAAAACAAAGCTTGCCAGGCCACTTTTATACTGCGGCCTGTTCCTCCTGTACGGCGTTCTCATGGTTCCGGTGGAAAGCTTTTACCGGGGGAAATACGAGAACCTTTATTACTGGTCCTCCCAGCTTCGGTACAATTCCCTTGCAGAAGAGACTTACGGAAAATATAAGGATAACATATTCGGGAAAAAGATTTATATCATGGGAAATTCCTATGAGATGAGCGATTTCACTGCCAGGACCTTTTTTAAAACCTTTGATAAAAAGCGGCTGGCAGAAGGGACCCAGGTTTCTTTTATTGCATCCATCCACGACATCGGCCTGGTGACTCCGAACATGCTGATCCTGAGAGAGGATCCGGCCCATAATGCATTTCAGGATGTTACGGACTTTGTACGGAACTTAAAATTTGAACCGGTCTATGGCTGCTATGAGGACGGTTGGCTGGACGAAAGTGCCAAAGTCCGGATCATGGCAGGGAAAGAAGGAAAGATCCGCTTTAAATTCTATTATCCAGGCGTCATTACCGGCCTTGAGCAGGTTACGGTGACCGTAAATGGAGGGGAGAAACATGCAATCCCCATTCAATCCAATACGGTGACATCCGAAATCGACGCACCGGCCTTTCAGGTCACGGAGCTGACTTTTGAAAGCAACTTTTTCTATGAAAGTGCAGCGGAGCAAAGAGGAGAGAAGCATCTTTCCATCGTTGCTTCTGTAACAGCAAACTAGTTACAGCTCAGCCATGGCTGAACTGCAAGCGCAAATTAAGGGCAGAGGTGAAACACATGAAGGGAAAGTATCTGTATGGCCTGTTTCCCCTTTTGGGGACTGTTTTTGGCCTCTGGTATATTTTTACGGCAGCCTGTGACGGAATCTATTCAGATTACGTCCGCCTTGTAAACAGTTATCTGCCTGACATATGGAATCCGGCTAAGTTCTTTGTGCCGGATATCCTGACCAGAATTCCGGTCAATTATCTGGGAAGGATCCTTAACATCTCCTTATTTGGATACAACATCATGTTTGACCGGGTGCTGGGGGTTCTGGCCCTGGGACTTTCCGGATTGGTTTTGGGATGCTACTGCAGCCGCAGGAAGGTTTCTCTCGCCTGGTTCGGGGTTCTGATGGCAGTGCTTTTTAGCCTGAACAAGTGGGAAATGCTGACCAATGGAAGCGGCTGGGCCCATTTCTTATCCTTTGCCTGTTTCTATTACCATTATGAGGTCATGGACCGGGTGTGGAGCGGTCAGGAGAAACGCCATGACAGGGCAAAGCTTATTCTTCTTCCGTTTTTCACAACCCTGCTGGTGGCAGGCCCTTATTGTGCCATTTATTCAGTGACAGTCATTTTAGCCTGCGGCTTCATGTTCCTTTTAAAGAAGGATGGCTCAAGGAAGGAGTGGGGAATATACGGTCTATGCGCCCTGATTCCCCTTCTCCTGTACTTGTGGAGCAATTCCTATGCGGTGGAAGACCATGCGGCTCCTGCCACAGTGCCCCTGCTTGTCCAGCTAAGGGACACTCCTGGTTTTTTTGTCCGTTTTTTCATTAAGTCTTTTTCTTCCATGGTCATAGGAGGGGAACAGGCTGAGAAAATCTTTCAGACCAATGCTCCATATATGGTCCTTGGATTTCTCGTGATTCTGCTCTACCTGCTTGCCCTGTGGATAAACCTTCGGTACCGTCTGTATGAGAAGACGGTCCTTCCTGTCATCCTAATCGTATCAGGCGGGCTGAACCACGTGCTCATTCTCTTGTCCAGGTGGATATTCCTTCAGGAAAATTACGGCTTAAGCTCCCGGTATGCCCTTCAGTTTCAGTCAGGGATCCTTGGGATCCTGCTGACCTTTGCCTTATTGTCAAAGCAATGGAAGAGGAAGCAAAATGCCTCCTTTCGGATCGCAGCCTGCATGGCCTGTGTGCTGTTTCTGGCAGGAAACTGTTACACTACCTATACGGAGATAAAAAAGGCCCCCCACCGCAGGGACAACTTTGAAAAAAGGGCGGAGCTGGCCTTAAACTTTGAAACAGCCATTGATGATGAACTGCGGGCTGGCTTTGAATACAGGCCCAGCCGGCCGGACAGCGGAGAAAAGGTACGGACCGCACTGACGATTTTAAAGGAAAACGGATACAGCGTATTCCGAAATGATTTTAAACAGGAAGATTGAAAGAAGACTATCTTTCAACCCCTGTTTTTGGATCGGATGGATAAGCTATGGTATCCAATTGATTCATTCGTATACAACAATGATATTCGGGGGTTTTTATGGGGCGCTCACAAAAAAATGGATATGTTGTCCTGCTGTTTATGCTGTTTTCAGTGGCAGGGATCCTGTATTCTTTGAATCAGATCTTAAACCAGGACGTTTTTCAGTGGATCATGAACCAGGAGGAATATAAAACCATGATGGCAGAGACGGCAAAGCTGTTTGCTGCTTTCTGTTTGTCAGGGCTTCTGTTTCCTAAGAACTGGCAGAAGCTGGGGGCGGCGGCCCTTATTACGGCTGTCTTTTTGTGGGCTCATATGGCCTTTGTTCCGGTGCTGGTCTCAGGCCTTTATCTGGCATATATACTGTTCTTTGGACGCTTTCTCAGGGTATCCCTGTGGAAGCTTCCTAAGGAAGATGGATTATCCTCTGATTTTCTCACAGGAGCCTCTTCCCTTATGGTTGTTTTCTGCCTTATGTCTGCCATTGGTATTGGCTCCATAAAGTACTTGACCGTGTTCCTCTTTATAAGCGCCGGGCTCCTTCTTCTTTTCGGAAGATCCTGCCTGGGAGGCGGAGGAAAGGGAAATGCCCCGGTTTTGAAGGCCAAAGAGATTTTTTTGATTGCCTTTCTTTTGACCATGGTTTGCCTTCAGGCGGGAAGACTTAACATTGCCGTAGACTTCGACAGCCTGTGGTATGGGGTCAGATCCCGGTATATCCTGGACAATGGCCATGGGATTTATGAGAATCTGGGAACCATCGGGATCGTTTACACCTATTCCAAGGGCTTTGAGGTCCTGACTCTGCCCCTATCCCAGCTTCCCTCCTACAGCTTTGTGACTTCGGTGAATCTGTGGCTGTCTTTGGGAGTCCTTTTTCTGGGCTATAAAATCGGCCGCATTTTTATGAAACGGGATCAGGCGGTCTTTTTGGCCGCCCTGTTGTCGGGAGTTCCAGGGATCATGAATATGGCGGTTACAGCCAAAAGTGATATCATCACCCTGCTTTTCCAGGAGATCATGGTGTATTATCTGCTTTTGTTTATAAAAGCAGG
Organism: Lacrimispora brassicae; assembly: GCF_054772055.1. Classification (NCBI taxonomy): domain Bacteria; kingdom Bacillati; phylum Bacillota; class Clostridia; order Lachnospirales; family Lachnospiraceae; genus Lacrimispora; species Lacrimispora brassicae. The sequence goes on from NZ_BRYH01000049.1 coordinate 162,261, forward strand.
CCGGAAGTCCTGGCGTTATCTGGGATACGGGACGGCGGCCTACTTCATCAGCCTGACCTTAAAACCAACGGCCCTGGTCTTTTCCACCGCTGTTTTCGGAATGGGGTTTTTATACCTCCTTGGAAAGTTTTTGCTCCCCCAATTGGGGGCAGAAGAGAAGAATGGCGGTGGATTGGGTGTTGTGGCAGGGGCCCTTCTGGCCTTGGGAGGGATCTGGGCGAGGACGCTTCTGTTGACAGGACTTCCCCTTACCTCGGTATTTTCCTCCCTGCTCACAAGGCTGGGATTTCATATGAAATATCCGTTCATGATCAATTCCATCCCTCATTATGGTGCAGGAATGTCCCTTGGGGAAAAGGCGGTCCGCCTGGCAAAACGGCTTCATGGATTTTTCTTTTGCCCTGTAGGAGAGGATATGGATCACGTGATCCTGGCCTGGGGTGGATTTCTTCTGTATTTTCTCATCTTATTGTGGATTGTAAGCCGTTTTTACGGCAAAGATGTGGATAAAGGAAAAAATAGCCAGCTTTCTTCTTTTTTGAAAGTGATCTATGTGCCGTTTCTGGCGGTCAATCTTATCAGCCTTGCCATGCTGACCCAGGTGGATGGAAATTACTTCATGCTTCTCTACGTGCTTACGGCTGTTTATGTCCTGAAGGCCGCAGCAGAGGCCAGGGAAAAAACTTTATGGCGGGGAGGTATGGGGGTAGGAGTCTGGGTGCTTTTATTTTCCGTATTTTTCACTTCCATGACCAGTTGGAATTGGAGCCTTGGCTTCAGCCCTGTGTCATTTTCCCACAAAGGCTATTACGACCATAGGGAAGCCGCCAGGCAGGAGATGGTTTCAAAGGGAAACGAAAAGATCTGGGAGATCCTTGCCGCCGACCCGGAAACCCGGCTCATTGCCATTGGAGACCATCCGGAGGTGCTGGAATTCCCATGTAACGTCCAATCTTATGATGACATTACAGGGGTATGGGGAAATGTGGTTTTGGTCAAGAAAATGGATTATTTCGTGGAATTCATGGATTATGCGAAAACAGATTATGTCTATGTCCAGGCGGGCTATACGGGTGAAGAAAACCGTTCCTATACTCTGGTCAGGGATCTGATCCGGTGGGGAAAGCTGATACCCGTGTGCTATGACAACGGAAACCTTCTGGCGTCGGTGGATGTGAACGGGGATTATGGCGAAAGGTCAGCCCAGGCATTGACAGAATTTGAACAATGTTATATAAAAAAGGAAGCAAATGAAATGCAATAGCATGGATAAACTGTGACATAACATAAGAAGCATAAGGTTGAAAGAAAAATGCCTTTCAACCTTGAGTTTAGGAACAGCGTGCCCCGCTTTACCGGGCACAGTGCACTCCGCTTCATCGGGTGTCAACCGGATATGCAAGCATACCACCTTGATTCATTAGGAGACAAAATATGGGAAAAACATTATCGGTCGTAGTATCATGCTACAATGAGGAACTGGCTGTTAACCAGTTCTATCAGGAAACGGCCAGCATTTTAAATAAACTTAAATGGGACTATGAACTGATTTTTGTCAATGACGGAAGCCAGGATGGTACCATGAAGGTCCTTGATCATTTATCCAGGCAGGATAAAAAGGTGAAGGTCATCAGCTTTTCCAGAAATTTCGGCCATGAGGCAGCCATGATCGCAGGGCTGGATTACAGCAGCGGAGACGGGATCGTCTGCATGGATGCGGATTTACAGCATCCTCCTGAGTATTTGCCGGAGATCGTCAGAAGATTTGAGAGCGGCTACGACATCATCAATATGGTCCGGACGAAAAATGAGTCCGCAGGCTGGTTCAAGAACTTTGCCTCCTCTTCCTTTTACCGTTTGATCAATGCACTTTCCGATGTGAAGTTTGAATCAAATGCTTCTGATTTCTTTGCCATATCCAGGCGGGCTTCTAATGTGCTTAAGGATAATTACAGGGAAAAGGTCCGTTTCCTGCGGGGCTATGTGCAGAACATCGGCTTCAATAAGACCACCATTGAATATGAGGCAGGAGTCAGGGTGGCAGGAGAGAGCAAATACAGCATTAAAAAGCTTATGGTCTTTTCTTTAAATACCATCATGTGTTTTTCCAATCTGCCTTTAAAGCTTGGAATTTATGCCGGATGCGGCGCAGGCCTTTTGGGGATCCTCATGATGATCTACACCATATGGAGCTGGGCAAGGGTAGGGACGCCAAGTGGGTATGCTACCACTATTGTACTGATATGCTTCATGTTTTCGGTGCAGTTCCTGATCATTGGAATCATCGGTAATTACATTGCCATTCTGTTTGCGGAGTTAAAGGACAGGCCTATTTATATTGTTGGTGAGACGAAGAATTTTTCGGAGTAGTTGATGTTTTTAGCTGTAAAGAGATTTGTAAAAGAGGTCTTGTATAAGAATTGTTATATAAAAAATTTTGAATAAGAAATGCGCTTTGAATCGTAATATGCTACCCCCATATAGGACTTTTATATTTCATTGTCTTATATAGGGGTAGCATATCATTTTTTAAAGCGCATTTTCCTGCTTACAGAACTATTTTCTTGAATAGGCTGTTGTTGCAGCCCGATTTTGCACCAGGTGTTACTGCTGTTTATTTATGTATTCCAGGTCCGATTTCCTTTGTCGGATTGGCGGCAGAGTCCGTAGGTGTGGTCTCTGTCTGAGGGGCCTGGCTTTCTGCGGTGTTTTCTCCGCCTGACTGTCCGGAGGTTTCCTGTGGAGTCACCGTGCAGACGCCGTTTGCATCCGCAGTATAGGAAACTCCATCCAGTACAAAGGTAGCAGAGGCTGCCATCTTTCCGTCAGCCGGATTTAAGTAATACTGCTGGCCATTGATCTGGGTCATACCGGTTGCCATGGAGCCGCTTCCGCCAAAGTAGTACCAAGATCCATCGATCTGTCTCCAGCCTACGGTCATCTTACCGGAGGAGGCGCTTAAATAATACTTGGCTCCCCGTTCCTCAAGCCATCCGGACTGCATCTTTCCGTCATTTCCAATATAATACCAGCTTCCGTCTGGATTGATCCAGCCTGTTGCCATGGCTCCGCCCTGGTTAAAGAAATACCAGCTATTGTCTATGAGCTGCCAGCCGGTGGAAACCGCGCCGTTTCCTGCCAGATAATACTTGGAGGAACCATCGGTATGCCATCCTGTTGCCATAGAGCCGTCGTTATTTAAATAATACCGGGAACCGTTGTTATCCAGCCAGCCGGTGGCCATCACACCGCTTTCCTGTAAGAAATACCGCTTGCCGTTTATATCCTTCCATCCTGTAGCCATTTGGCCGGAAGAAGGATCCAGATAGTAATACTGGCTGTTTAATTCCTGCCATCCGGTGGCCATTGCACCATCGGAATTCAGATAATACCGGGCCCCGTTGTCAGAGAGCCATCCGGTATTCATGGAGCCGCTTGGATTAAAGAAATACCATTTGTCAGAAAGCAGCTTCCATCCGGTGTTCATCCGTCCTGTGGTTTCGTCCAGATAATAACGCAGCCCGTCCTTATTAAACCATCCGGTTGCAGTCAGCCCCTCTTCATTCATAAAGAACCAGCCGGAGCCATCGTTGATCCAGGCATTTTTCTGGATAGAATAGTTCTGGTAGTAATAGGTCTTTCCTCCAATGGTTCTCCACATATTTCCAGGAAGCTTTGGAGTCAGATCTTTATAGAGAAAGTCAATGTCAACGTTTCCGTTAATGCCGTTAATGGAGCCGGTGCTGGTGACCTGCCACATGATCGGATTGGCGTAGACATGTTTCGCCTCATACCGGGCGACCCATACGTCATAAGGCATATTGGATAAGTCGATTTTCTTTGATAACCAGTAATCATTTGCATATACGATTGGGTAATATCCGGCATCTGCAATGCGCTGGCAGAATGCATTGATCACTTCGCTTACCTGGGCAGGGGGGAGAGTACCAAGGGTGGCGCTGTCCTCTGCGTCAAAGGCGATGGGAAAAGAGATAGGATAATCCTTTACCAGACTGAGGACAAAATCTGCCTCCGCTCTGGCCATGTCAGGTGTGGTGGCAAGAGAATAAATATAGGCGCCCACCTTTAATCCTGCCGCTGATGCACCCTGTACATTGGTATGGAAATTCGGGTCCACAACCCCTTTGGATCTGGTGCCCAGCATAACAAAGCTGACATCATTTGCCGCTACAGCCGCCCAGTTTACATTTCCCTGCCACCTGGAAACGTCGATTCCTCTGGCAATTGCCTCTTTGATCACCGTGCCGTCTGCTAACTGATAATTGCCATTGACCCTTTCATAGGCAGCAGCCCAGGAATCCATGGCAGGGCCAAACCCTGCAGACATTCCCATAAGGGCGCATAATGCTGCTGCAGCAAACCGCATGCGAATTTTTTTGTGTCTCAATGTGATACCTCCTTATCATTCGAGTATTATGGAGTGCTGTGCCCTTACATGCTTCCGGAAGGAAAATGCAGGTGCACGAAATCAGAGAAAACCTTCTTGGAAGGTTTCCCTGGTTATCCCGGCGGCAGGCAAACTTCTTTGCCTGGTCCCATTGCTCCAGTAACTAAGAAAAACACGCTTTGGGAGTTTTTTTAGTTGCCGGGGCATTCGCGAATATACAGGCATGTTTATTCGGCTCATTGCCCGCGCAAAATAAAGGGGTATCCGCGCCGAGGTGCAGATACCCACACAGATACTAAATCATATGAGATCAACCGGGGCCTGTCGTAAGCCCTGGTGATAGCTGATACCCGTTGTTTCCGGAAGGATTGGACGAACCGCCGGGAGTGTCGCTTGAGGAACTTCCCGGGGCTCCGCTTAAGGTATCGCCACCAGATGAAGATCCTCCCGGCCCGCTGGAGCCTGAGCTCCCTTGGGTGGTTCCGCCTGGGGCGGTGGATGTATCGGTTGATGTGCCTCCGGGACTGTTACTATTCGTTGTTCCCGAAGGTGAACCGGAAGAATTTCCCTGATAAGCTCCGTTGGAACCAAAGGTATAACTCTTTCCGTCAATGGTAAGGGTGGTGTTGACCGCCATCTTACCGGTAGAGGGATCAAGATAATAGTAAACGCCGGAAAGCTGTACCCAGCCGGTCATCATATGTCCGGAATCGTTAAAATAATACCAGGAGCCGTCAATCTGCTTCCAGCCGTGGGCCATCTTTCCGCTGCTGGTCTCCATGTAATACTTGTTGGTTCCGTCACTGAGCCATCCGGTCATCATCTTGCCTAACACGGATTTGGTATCTACATTGAGGTAATAGTAGGCGTTGTCAATCTGTTTCCAGCCGGTGACCATCTTGCCGTCAGAGCCGAAATAAAACCAGTCGCTTCCGATCTGTCCCCATCCAATGATACATTTTCCGTTTTCCTTGAAATAATACCAGCCGCCGTCCATTTCCCGCCATGCGGTGGACATGGAACCGTCGCCTTTCATATAATAGTAGTCATTGCCTATTTTTAGCCAGCCCTTTACAAGGACGCCTGTGTCATCCATGAGGTAATAATATTTTCCCCCATCCTGTATCCACTTGGTAGCCATGGCGCCGTTGGAATGAAAATAGTACCAGTTTCCGTTGATCTGTTTCCACCCTGTAGCCATATAGCCGGTGGAAAGGTCAAGAAAATAAAAGGTTCCGTCGGATGTTTTTACCCAGCCTTTATGAGCGGAACCGTCCTGGTCAAGATATTTCCACTGGGAACCATCGGCAACCCAGCCGGTAGCCCCCCAGGCCGTACCAGCCGGTATCAGGGCAGCGCTTCCTACAAGTCCTGCCATGAGCAGTGCTGTCATTTTTTTGCTGTATCGCATACCGTTCCTCCTCCTGTTCAAGCCATTCTATTCGTATATATTTTAGATCTGCAGTGCGGGTAATTAGTCGTAGTGTGGGTAACTAGTCGTAGTGCGGGCAACTAGTCGTAGTGCGGGCAACTAGTCGTAGTGCGGGCAACTAACCCGCAGTGTGAGCTCACAAAACCTGTGGTTTTGTGAGCTCACGGGCATTCGCCCGATGAAATAAGCCATGAAAGGATTTTCTTATGTGCAAGCACAACGAAAATCTTTCCCTGCCTTATTTCGCACTGCTCATTGCATTCGTGTACATTATAGCATAATACTTCCAGGAATACCTAAACATTTTATTACGATTTGCGGACAAATTCCAAAAATATCATATTTTGGAGATTTCAGAGCATTTTTTATAGTAGTTTTTTGCATAACGATACATAATTATGGTGTATTCGCCAAATTCATCTCCTAAGGCTGCCTTATATACCGCCCAAAGGCTCCACAGGAAGCCACCCAGGGCCATATAGGCATAAATGGTGAACCGCTCTTCCTCAGAAGGCTCCCGTTCCAGGTAGATTCTTATAAGGTCATCTGTCTGTTCTTCATCGTAATAGGAATAAATTGCACACATACTGATATCCACAAGGGGATCGCACATTCCGGAATATTCCCAGTCGATTAAGCGCACTTCACCGCCTGGCAGCATTAAAAAGTTGTCCACTACCGTATCAATATGGGAAAGGACCTTCTCATGACCCAGGCTGTCCAGCCGGTCTATAAGCTCTGTCATATGACTGCGGACAATGGCGTAATCATCAAAAAGGATGTCCCCATGAGCCTTACAAAGCTTTTCATAGAAATCGATCCGTTCACGGATATCAAAGGAATGGTCTGCCTTAAGCCCGGATTTGTGGAATTTCCGGACAACCGCCATGCAGCGCTCCATTTCTTCCCTGTTGGCAGGATCTGCATTGTGGGCGCCTTCATAAAATTCTGCAATTTTATATCCTGTTTCTCCGTTAAAGTAAATGACCTTTTCCGAGATATCCAGTCCGTTCAGGGCATCGTAAACGGCTTTTTCCTGTTGACGGTTAATGAGGAGTTCTGTTCCGGCTCCGGGGATGCGGCAGATATAATGGCGGTCTTTAATTTTAAAAAGGAAGGACTTGTTGGTCATGCCTGCTTTTAAGCAGCGAATTTCCGTGATTTCCGACTCCGGTACCTGGAATACGGTTGATACCAGTTCCATGGCTTCGTTATCGGAATGGTGCTGGTATTTTAAATCAAAACGGCGAAGCTCTTCCAGGTTCTCAAATTCATATACCTCGTCAGCCGGTCTCCGGTTGATGAACAGATCAATGTCCTGCTTTGTTTCCGGAATATGAGGAAGCCTTTTGGCCGCTTCTCCGGACAGCATTTCCATATAGACATTTTCCCAGTAAAACTGTTCTGTTCCGGGAAGAGTGTAATAATTCTCTATTACGGTTAAGAGCTGTTCTGAGAAGGATTTGGAGAAAAAAACCGGCCCATACATTACCCATTTGTCCTGCCCGCCTACGGATACATTTAAAATGCGTCCCTTCTTATTATAATCAAGACACCATTCAGAGGTTTCCCCATCCATGTATGACGCAGAGTACCATGCACCGCCTTCATAGGCATGGTACATGTTGTGGCGCATCCAGTTGTCGGAAGAAAGAACATACATATTTTTCCCCCGAAGGATCTCACGGGCGTGATAAATGGTGGTCAGGGTGTTTTTGTGGGAATATTCAGGATTATATAGAAGCTTCACCTGATATTTATCAATAAGATATTCAAATTTTTCTTTTAAATATCCGACTACAATGGTAATGTTTCTGATTCCTGCTTCGTGGAGCTGGCGGATCTGCCGCTCGATCATGCGCTCTCCAAACACCTCCAGAAGCCCTTTTGGGGTTTCAAAGGTTAAGGGAACGAAGCGGGAGCCAAAGCCGGCGGCGATGATGACAGCGCCGTCTACCTTATTTTCATTTAGAAGGGCTTGTCCATGGGGCAGCAGCTCGTAGGAGTCATTTTTGCTTCCAATTTTAATATAATTTTTTTCCATGCATTCCTTTATCAGGTTATTAACGGTTCCTAAGGAAACGCTAAGCTCTTTTGACAGATCTCTTTGTGTTACTGCCGGGTTTTCCAGAATGGAGCGGCAGATGATGACGTTACGATCCATAGTTGATTGACCTCCGTATAGGTTTTTAGTTGGTGGGAAGAGTGTTGGTATAGCTTGTTCAAATATGGTGGTTATTATAAATATATGAACATTATACCATTGGAATGGGAAATTGCAATAGGGATTGTGTATGGAAGATTGTATATGGAGGATTGCAGATAGAGGATTACATATGAAGGATTACATATGGAAGACTGAATATAGAAGATTATCAGGTGATTTTGATAGAAGATTGTGACAAAGGGTTTTGATAATAGATTTTGATAGTGGTTTGCAGGTGTGGCTTGGGAACAGGTCTTTGAAGATTGATTATGATATACGGTTTAATCTCATTATTAAAATATTATTTAACCCTGTTGTGAGTGAGGTTTATTATATGTAGAAAAAAGGGGGCGGTTCCTGATTGGGAAAAGTCTGTAGTTTCTGCGGTTGGGCCCGGTTCCTGATAGAGCTTATGAAGGAAATGCCCTATATTTAGTCTCGAAAAACAAAATTGTTCTAATAAAAAAACAATTTTGTTACAGAAAACAATTTTCGTAATGATTATGTAAGAAAATGAACAGAGAAATGTTATAGCATTTTCCTGAAAAATGTATTATACTATTCCATGTGATGGAGGAATTGATAGCTTCTGGAGGAAATGTAAATATTTTTTTGTTTTTGCAAAATATGCAAAAAAAGTAAAAAAGGTATTGATAATTTCCATTATAGGAAGTATAATTACCTCGTAATGCAATTAGGAATTTCGAAAAAAGTATTTCAAAAAGAAAAAAGGAGAGTGCATTAATTATGAGAAAGCAGACCAAATTAGTTGCTGTTTTATCTACAGCAGCACTGCTTGCATTAGGCGCTTCCATGTCCTCTTTCGCAGCAACTGGCTGGCAGGAAGAAAACGGTTCATGGGTGTACTATGACAAGAACGGCGACACAGTAACAGAGAAGTGGGAGAAATCAGGAGATAACTGGTTCTACCTTGATGAAGATGGCGAAATGGCTACCGATATTCTTGTTGAGTACAACGACAACTACTATTATGTAGATGAGAACGGTTCCATGGTAGCTAATAAGTGGGTTTCCATTGAGAACGATGACTATGATGGTGATGATGAGAATGAGCCTGTAAATCATTGGTACTATTTTGGTTCTAATGGTAAGGCATATAAGAGCTCCAGCACCAGCAACAGTGCTTCTTTCAAGACCGTCAATGGAAAAAAATACATCTTTGACGATGAAGCTAAGATGTTATATGGTTGGATTGATCAAGATGGCCAGAGATTAACTGATGATAACGCTTGGCGTGCAGATAACGGTGTATACTACCATGGTGATGAAAATGATGGTGCTCAGGCTACTGGTTGGACATTACTGCACATCAAAGATGACCAGTGGGAAAACACTGGTGATTTAGAAAAAGGCTATTCCAGTGACAACGCATTTGACGATGAAGAGCAGGATCGTTGGTTCTACTTCAAAAGCAATGGTAAGAAGATGTATGACAAAAAAGGCGAGACCATCAACGGTAAAAAGTACAGCTTTGATATAGATGGCCGTATGAACGCTGAGTGGGTTAACTGGGAGGCTACACAGACAACTGCTACAACTGCAAGTGCAGACAGAACAGCTACACAGTCACAGGGTGATCCAGTATATAGCAGTGGATTCAGATATTATGGAAGTCCAGAAGATGGCGCCAGAGTAACTAAGGGTTGGTTCCAGGTTGTTCCAGGCTCCTACTTAAATGAAGGGGACTATAATGACGATTCTGAAAATTGGTACTATGCTGATAAAGATGGCAAGCTGATTACAGGACAAATGAAGACTATCAACAGCAAGAAGTATGCTTTTGATGATCAGGGAGCTATGATTGATGGTTACAGATTTGTTTTATTAGCTTCTGATAATAAAACTATTCGTGAACTTGCAAAGAAAGATCATTCAACTAGACCATATGACACAACAGATGGATTTAAGGCTAATGCTTCTTATTGGGAGAACCTTGATTACAAATTCTACTACTTCGGTGATGATGGTGCTGTAAAGACTAATAAGCAGAGCATCACTCTTGATGGTGATACTCATACTTTCTTACTGAATAAGTCTGGAAGCTTTAAGGGTGCTGGTAAGACAGCTCTTGATAACAAGAAGTACTATCAGTCTGGTATGATGTTAGCAGCAGATAAAGATGATAAGTATGCTGTAATTGAAGCTAATATTGGTGCTGATGGGAAACTTATTTCTGCAACTCTTTTGACTACAGATCAATTTTTGGATGCAATGCCCGTTAATAGTGTTGTAACTAATGATAAATATTCTGAGGAATACGATTTATCAGCAGCAGCAGCAGATACTACAGCAACAGGTGTTGCAGGTATTGAGTACAGATTAGTTAATACTGCTGGTACTGTTCAGAAGAGCAAGAACAAAGCAAAAGACGGCAATGATCGTTGCTATGAAGTAAATGGTAGTGGTAACATTGTAAAAGTTTTCGTTGAAAACTAACGTATTGTTATGAATTAAAGAAAAGACCGGAAATTCTTAAGAATTTTCGGTCTTTTCTTCTTTATCAATATATGGTATAATCAGTGAATTAAAAAAATGTTTGCTTTAAACATGAATGAAAGTTGTGCTGCATTGTTTTTTATGACTTGCATGAAGAATCATTTGTTTACTTGTTGGGAATTTTATATTGCAAAATGCAAATAGTTATCCTCTAAATGGTGTTTAGGGTTGAAAGGAATGCTTATGCACGAAAATATATGCCGTGATTCGGAGAAAAAAAGTTTTCCATCAATTGTTCTTGGTATTTATGTGTTTCTGGTGGGAATAGGAGTTCCTTTGGTGGTCAGGGACCGTTATTTTGATATTCTTGTATTTAAATATTACTATTATTGCTTTTGCACGATTATAATGCTAGTAATATTGCTCGTGTATGCTTTGACAGTAGGAAGAGCGGATACAAAAATATATTTCAAAGAATTTAAAATAAAAAAGTTTTTTGAAAAATTTACTATTATGGATTTTGCTGCTATTATATATCTTCTGATTGCGATTGCGTCGACGGTGACATCTGACTATTTATATGAAGCACTTTGGGGTAATGAAGGGCGATTTACCGGTTTGTTTCTTATGATTTGGTATGTTGTCTCCTATTTTTGTGTAAGCAGACTTTGGAAGTTCAAAAGTTGGTATATTGATATGATTCTGGTAGCAGGACTATTTGTATGCTTGTTTGGGATTACCGATTATTTTAAATTAGATATTTTTCATTTTAAAATTGCCATGGTTCCAGAGCAAAGGTCAATATTTACATCAACAATAGGAAATATAAATACTTACACTGCATATGTGGGAATTTTAACTGCCATTGCAACGGTTTTGTTTGCGACAGATAGAAAATTTAAGAATATGTTATGGCATTATTTATGTATGGTGATCAGTTTTTTTGCTATTATTATGGGGGTTAGTGACAACGCATATCTTTCTTTAGGAGCCTTATTTGGTTTTTTGCCATTGTATTTGTTTAAAAACAAAAACGGAATTCAAAGATATGTCATTGTATTGGCTACATTTTTTTCTGTTATTCAATGTGTTGACTGGATTAATGGTTGCTTTGGAGAAAGCGTTCTGGGAATAGAAAGTGCTTTTGACGTAATAATAAGATTTCAAGGATTACCATATTTAGTAATGGGTCTATGGGGAATTGTTATTCTTTGGTATTTTAGTACCTATAAAAGAAAACATGAAGTCAAAGAATTTGGAAATTTGTTTAGATATCTTTGGATGGTATTTCTTTTTTTGATTACTTTAATTGCATTGTATGCTCTTTATGACTGTAACATAGCTGGCAATGTTAGTAGATATAGAGGTTTGAGCTCGTATCTTCTCTTTAATGATGATTGGGGAACGGCCAGGGGGTATATCTGGAGAAAAGCTATGGAATGTTATCAGAGTTTGTCTTTGTGGAAAAAAATTGTGGGATTTGGACCTGAAACTTTTGGTATTTTAGTAATGCGTAAAACCGCAAATAACCCATACAATCAATTGTTTGATAGTGCGCATAATGAATATCTTCATATGTTAACTACGGTTGGACTTGCGGGATTGACAGCTTATTTGATTTTTATATTTGGATATGTAAAGAGATGCCTTTATTATAGAGATAAAACGCCGTATATCGTAGCGATTATGTTTGGCATTATCTGTTATAGTGTTCAGGCCTTTGTAAACCTTAATCTTCCTATTGTTACACCGATATTTTGGCTTTTGTTAGGAATGGGTGGGGCAAGGTCAATAGAGAATATTTATGATTAGTTAATTATAGGCTTCAAATACTGATGAATGCTTTTTTTATTTCAGTATTTGGAGTTTTTTATTGATGGTTCTATTGTATGCTGCTTTCGAGTATGCTATATACGCCTTCACCTCACCGACCATTTTCCTGTGATGTACAATGAAGTATCTAGGTTCGGAACGATTTGATGTTGCGGATTCTATAGGAACTCCATTTTTATACTTTAATCTTGTTATTGAATTCCTATGTGGAATCATTGCTGGTGCAATATTTGAGAGCATTCAGGATTTCCTTTTTCAGGATTAGATAGATGAAAATACAAGCGTTTTACTACATTTTAAGTTGCCAGGTTAATAGAGTTATAAGTATTTTACTACAATTATGGAGGTTTCTTTTATGCGAGCAAAACGTCTTTCTCCTGATAGAACAGTTTCACTTAATTACCAAGTACCACCAGAGCGGATTATCGGATCATCAGTGGTGCGTGGAAAATGATATCAATCCAGACACCTTTTACAACTGAATCAGCAGACTTTGCAAGAAAACCTGTTATAAAATTTCTGCTTCAGCAGGACATAATACTTATGAACTCGCGCACGGGCAGGGTATCGGATACAGATGCACTGCTAAAATTAGTTCCGCTTGCATCTATCTGCTCGTAAACCTCTACACCACGAGCATCAATGCATATTTTTTGCCCTTAATGTTATTCTTGTAAGCTTTATGTAGTAGAATCTTTTTCTATTGGTATAAAATAGAACCAGTAGTCCATATCTTCGCCTTCTGCCTCGTCATGAACGTTGATTGACTGCCAGCAAGATATCATGGCTCTGTTATCCCAGTTACCTAGGTAGTAAACATCTTTATCAACAGTAGCCCGCTCATCTTCATCAATCAGCCAATCAGCTTGATCATTTACCCAGCCATGTAGCATTTTGCCATCCTCATTGAAAACATATCTCTTGCCAGCAATGGTTTTTAATTTTGTGGAGTTGTTATCGCCAGCTTTATAAGCCTTATTATTGAGCTGCATATAGTAGTTTTTGTGCTTTGCAAGATCATCATCGTTGTCCTGATCTTCGTTAACAATATTCATTCAGGCATTGGATACCATTGCACTGATGAATCTACATAATAAGTGTAGTCTTCGTTCTCGACCAGTTTGTCGATTGCGATGGCACCACTTTCTTCATAATCCAGCCAGAACCAATGGTTTTTGGATTTTTTAACTCATTTTCTACTCTGGAGCCGTCGTTGTTGTAATAGAGTCACTCTGCATCCTCCTCAATTCAGCCGGTAAATGCGAAAAAAAATAATAGAAGCACTGATGAGGAGTTGCTGTTGCAGAAGCAACTATAACTAACTTTGTCTGCTTTTCCGCAATTAATGAACTCTTCTTCTTTTATCTCTTCGAAAATCTTAAATTGCATTACGGAGTAATTATATTTTTAGTAAGGTAAACTATGGTGAGATAAGAAAAGGCTGGAAATAACGCCGAAATATGTTAATTTTAATAAAATATTAAAGGTTTTCCAATTCTTTTCCTCCCCCATAAGTTGCGTAATTGGTCGTTAAATGTTATACTGTATTGAGGTTTATTGTGAGAAATATAATGAATCAGCAATGGAAACGAAAAGGAAAACAGGTATATTAATACATATTGAGTTTTGCAGCTACAATGTTTGCTACTTCAGAAAGTTTGTATAATTAATCTGGTATTGTTGTTGTATGACGATTTCTTTTGAAAATTGTTATGAAATGCAGTGACAATGCGCATTTAGCCTTGAGAGCGCTGTTTGGATTTTTTTCTTTGTTTAAGAAACGGATTAGAGTTCTGAAATATTTGATTATGGTTGTTTTTTTCTACTGTAATTCAATATATTAGTTTCATCAACCGGAGATTTTCTGAAACAGTGATTGGATTAGCCAGTTTATTTAAGGTGATTGTAAATTTCAGCAAGTTATTTATTGCCGTAATTATGCTGTGGACCTTAGTGATAACTCTATATTGTTATGGCAGATATTTGGAGGAGAGTTAGACAACAAGCTGGTATATATTTGGCTTATAATTGTCATGATAGCATTTGCTGTAATCGAAGTAGTAATGTAAATGCAGCATGCCATGATTTGTTGAGGCATTATTTGGTGTTTAATGATAATTGGGATTCAATCCGGAAGATATCTGGAAGAAGGCTTTTGAATTGTATCGGGATTTTTCGCCAATGCATAAGCTGTTTGGGTATAGATCGGATATATTTGGTATTTTGATATCAGAAACTATTAAATATGGATGGTTAATGTTGTCGAGCGGATATTTGACAGTGCTGATAACCCAAATTTGCAGTACCTCATAACAATTATACTGATTGGATTGATTTCGTATATAATATTTTTGTTTGTGATAGGATATCGAGTGATAGCTTGGATGCGAAGAAATCTCTGTATTGTGGGATGCTTTTTATAATCCTTTGTTATGGAATATAGGTGTTGGTGAATCTGGGCCTATTGGTAGCAATACCGATTATATGGTCATTGCTGAGTGCTGGAATTGTGGCAATCAAATGTAAGGAAGAGACGAATGACAAGTAGAAATTTTGAGCAGTACAAGCGCATGGTGAAGTTCTTGAGTTCAGCAATTATTGTATTGTTAGAACTGACAATTTATTACTATGTGTGGATCAATTATTATAATAAAAATATGACAATTGCTTTCTGGAGACGAGGCAATTGGTTGATTCTTGGCGAATATATGATATTATTGCTTTCCCTACATCGAATTTATGGGGGATTGCGGGTTGGTATTTTTAAATACTGGAATCTAGTATATTCTCATATGCTTTCGTTAATCATAGTCAACGCCTTCTCTTATGTGCAGGTTGTGCTATTTGATAAGAAGATACACAATCCTACGGCATTGCTTGTTATGACTGGCGTAGATTGGTTGTTGGTTATGTTATGGGCATTGGCTTTTGTAAAGCTATACACGGTTATGTTCCCCAGAAGACGCCTTTTATTGGTACATGGTGAGAAGCCGATGTTTCATCTGATGGATCGTATTTACACCAGAGAAGATAAATATGAGATAGCGGAAAAAATATCAATAAAAGAGGGCGTTGAATTTGTGATGGAACAGGCTTATAAATATGATGGAGTCATAGTAGGAGATATTGCTGTGCGGGAGCGGAATCGGTTGCTCAAGCAGTGTTATGGACAGAATATCAGGACATATGCAGTGCCCAAAATCAGTGATATTCTGTTAAGGACATCTGATGAACTGAATATTTTTGATTCTCCGCTATATCTTTCTCGTAATTATGACGGGCTTACTTTGGATCAGATGTTTGTAAAACGATTGGAGGATATTATAGTATCTTCACTGTTTTTAATTATATCAAGCCCGTTTTTTTTGCTGATTGCTGCTATGATAAAACTCAGTGACCACGGTCCGGTGTTTTATACACAGGATAGACTGACAAAAGATGGGGAATGTTTTAAAATTTTGAAATTTCGTACCATGGTTGTGGATGCAGAAAAGGAAACCGGACCTGTCAAAGCGGGAGAGAGGGATCCGCGGGTTTTGCCTGTGGGACGTTTTCTCAGAGCGACACGTATGGACGAGCTCCCGCAGCTTATAAACATTTTAAAAGGTGATATGAGTATGGTTGGCCCAAGACCGGAAAGGCCAGAATTAGCTAGGATTATCACGAAAAATATACCGGAATTTGAGTATCGTTTGAAAGTAAAAGCCGGTTTGACCGGTTATGCACAGGTCTATGGCAGATACTGCACAACTAGCTATGATAAATTGAAATTAGATTTAACCTATATTCGGAATTATTCTATTATTATAGATTTTAAAATTATGCTCATGACACCTAAAGTACTTCTGATAAAAGAGTCTACAGAGGGATTTGAAGAAGGTAAATGGGAAGATCCGTCGCTTAAAGAATAATAAGTGATTATTGACAGAAAGGCGGGGAAGTATGATCCGTGTATTACACTTTGTTTCTACTCCTGCAATTTGGAGTGGGGTAATGAGCGTTATTATGAATTATTACCGCCATATGGATCGGACGTTGATTCAATTTGATTTTCTGTGTTTTCTCCGTTGCGAAAATAGTTATGATGATGAGATTGAATCATATGGTGGACATATTTACTACGTGAAGAAGCCGGGAAGTTCCATAGCAGCTATGAGGGAACTGGAGACCTTTTTTAAAGAAAATGAGGGGAGGTATCAGTGGCTTCATAATCACGAGGTGTATCTTAGTTTTTACCTTGGGCGGTTGGCTGGACGATATGGTTTAGGACATTTCGCAATTCATAGTCATGCGACCCGTTATTCAGATAAATGGCTGAATGCAATACGGAATCAGATATTATGTTATCCTATACTATTTATGAAATGTAATAGGATTGCATGTTCGAAAGCGGCAGGAGGGGTTTTATTTGGCGAAAAGATGGTGCGGCAGAACAAGGTGTTTATCCTTTATAATGCAATTGATTGCAGAAAATACCGATATAATCGAGAAAAGAGGGAGGAATTAAGATGCTGCCTGGGCGTGCAGGATAAACTTGTAATTGGCCATGTGGGTAGGTTTGAAAAGCAAAAAAATCATGAGTTTTTGATTGAAAGCTTCAATAAGTTAAAAAAACAATGTCCTGAGAGTGTTTTGATACTCATTGGAAGTGGAAGTTTAAAAGCAATAATGGAGCAGAAAGTGAAGGCTGCTGGTTTGGAGGATACCGTGTTTTTTCTAGGGCAGCAAAGTAATAATCAGGATTGGTATCAGGTAATGGATTTATTTTGGCTGCCATCAGTCTATGAGGGACTTCCCATGGCTGCAGTGGAGGCGCAGGCCAGTGGTTTGCCGTGCTTTTTTGCTGAAACGATTACTCAAGAAGTGGAGTTGTTGGATACCACGAGGCGTTTATCTTTGAAAGAAGGTCCGGAATTTTGGGCAGCAGAGGCATGCAAGCAGCAAAATACTATAAAACGTGATGATGCATGGCGCATAGTTGAAAATGCAGGGTTCGGAATAGAGAGTGCAAGTGTCGCGCTTCAGCGATATTACATGAATGAAGGAGCAAGATGAGCTTACAGATTTTCTTATCATCTTATAATGGTGAAAAGTATATACGCATTCAGTTAGATAGTCTTTTAGCACAGACCTATCAAGATTTTAAGGTTTTAATCCGTGATGATGGTTCGTTGGATAAGACCCGGGAGATTTTGGAAGAGTATGCTCAACGGGATTTTCGTATTTCTTGGTATGGTCTGGAAAATCGAGGTGTGGTAGAAAGTTTCTTTGACTTGATGAAACGTGCGGATTTAACTTGTGATTATTTTGCTTTTGCCGATCAGGATGATGAATGGCTTCCAGAAAAGTTAGAGAAGGCTGTCGAGGTGCTGCAGGCGATTGGTTCTGCAGAACCAGTTCTGTATTGCAGTGATAAGATTATTGTGGATGAGGAATTAAGACCGTTGGACGTCCGGGTGACGAGAGATATTAGGAAACCTTCTTTTGGAAACGCACTGGTGCAGGGAATTTGTACGGGGTGTACGGCTGTCTGGAATCGGAATCTCATGGAGGTTCTTAGGGGGCATATGCCGATCCGAATAGGAAACGTTGTTATGCATGACTGGTGGTTGTATATGGCGGCGAGTTGCCTGGGAGCTGTTTATTATGATGAACATGCATATATTCGTTACCGACAGCATCAGCACAATAAAATAGGGGCAATGATAACGAAAAGGCAATTGCTTTTTTATCGTTTAAAACAGCTTAATAAGCCGCGTGGGGAAATTTACCGGCAGGTTAAGGAGTTTGTTGCGGCGTTTGGCAGAGAGATGTCGGAAGAAAATATGAGATTGGCTACAGAACTTTTGAAAGCAGAAAAGAACATTTTTTTGAGGTTGAAAGTTGTTAAAAACAAAGAACTTTTTCGACATAAAGCTTATGACGATTTGGTGTTTCGGATAATAGTATTGTTTGGTAAGTTGTAGGAATGCTATGATGGTTGATGCCAGAAAAAATAAAGTGTAAAAAGTAAGATTTATGTAGCTTTTAGGGTGATTTGTTTTTGTTGGAAGATGTATTGCTTAGTGGACGTAAGTTTATTGGAGGGTAGCCGTGGATAAAGAAGATTTCGAAAAGATGACACCGACTGAAAGAGAGTTTTATAATAAAATTTTAGGTGAATTATCAGAGTTAAAAGAGGCTTTTAATATTGCTGATTTTGAGGATAACATAGATTATGAGGAAGCCTATTTGTATTATAAAACAAAATATGAAGCGATTAGGGATGCAACTTTTTGGAGAATGACACGTCCTTTACGAAAGCTGGTGGACTATTATCAGTGGAGGCGCACTGGTGTCAGAATTGTAGCGGATCCTGCGGGGGATGAAAAGAATAATATAAATGAAAAATCCTTTTCTTTTAATAAGGATTATAAGCACTTAGAACAATATTTTAAATATAATAAAAAAAGTTTAACTGATTTATTACAGAAACAATATGATGTTATTACCTTTGATGTTTTTGACACTATGATAAGCAGATTGATTTATGAGCCAGATGATGTATTTCATTTTATGGAACGTAAAATTCAAAGTACCTATCATAAAAGAGTGGATTATTTGTCTATTAGAAAAAAAGCCGAAGTAATTGCTTGGGAAGAGAAGGGAGATGCTTGCAATATACATCATATTTATAATAAATTACCAGAGGTATCTGATTTTACCAGAGAAGATGCTGAAGCATTAAAGCAGATGGAGATAGATTTGGAGTATGAATTATGTATTCCAAGACGAGATGTACTTGATATATTTAATCACTTGATAACGGTAGGTAAAAAGATCATATTGATAAGTGATATGTATCTTCCGGGGGTGATTATTGATAAAATGCTGAAAAAATGTGGTTATCAAGGATATGAAGAACTGTGGGTTTCTTGTGACAAAGGCAGACGGAAGGATAAAGGTACCATGTGGGAAGAATTTTTGGAACGTTTTGGCCAGTATCCAACGATACATATTGGTGATAATCCTCATTCCGATGGTCAGATGCTTGAAAATTGTGGAAGAGAGTATGTGTTACTTTTATCCTCTATGGAAGCATTTCGTTCCTCGATACAGTATAATAAGCTAGGTGGATTTTCCAGTACTACAGTAGAAAACTCCCTAGTATTAGGATACCTGATAAATCAATGTCTTTATAATTCACCGTTTTCACTAACTAGGGATGGTATCAGCAAAGTAAGCACAATTGAGGGTATGTCTTCTGGTATATTAGCTCCTATTATAGTGAAATTTATTGAATATCTTCAGGCGACCAGCTGCTCTGATACCGAGTTTTTATTCTTGTCTCGGGAAGGATTTTTTTTGGAAAAAGTGTATGAGAAATATTGCCATGCATTCCATAAGCCTGAACGCAAGCATACTTACTTCCTTACCTCCCGAAGAGCAACATCTGTGGCTCAGATAGAAAGTTATGAAGACTTAAAGGAGCTTTTTCAGACAAAATACTCAGGTAAGCTTTCCGCATTGTTAAAGGAACGAGTTGGATTGGAAAATGTAAGTGTGAAGAAATCTTTAGATGTGACTCTTCCGGATGACATGAGTAAAGTTATGAGGATACTTTTAGATTATATTCCTGAAATTTTAAATAACGCAAATCAAGAAAAGGAAATGTATTTAAGGTATATCCGGCAGACAATCGGGGAAGATGTAAATTGGGACAGGATTACTTTGGTTGATGTTGGGTACTCTGGAACAATACAGTATTATCTGATGAAAATACTGAAAAAGCGGTTAAATGGTTGTTACATGATTTCAAGATATACTATGAAGCCTGAAAGGTTAGATGGGACATATCGTAGTTTATATAATTATAAGAGGTTTTTTAAAAGTACACAACTTTTTTTGGAAGCGGTAACTGCTGCTCCACATGGCCAGGTTGTGAAATTTTATGAGGAGCAAGGAAAGATAAAAGCTCAACTAAAGCAGGAAGAAAAAAACTATAATAAAAAAATAGAAGAAATTCAGGAATGCATATATAGTTATGTTGAGACGATGGGCAATCTTCTAAAAGACATAAAGCCAAGGTTTGACAAAGAACTTGCGGAATGCATTTTCAGCGAAATACTCCGCGAAGGATTATTGGATAGTAGTTTGCAAGGAGTATTTTCGGTTGATGATGGTTATTGTATGGATGGGAATTGGGTTTTTGATGAGAGTAGGCATGAGTGGGTTTTAAGAAGAGATGAATAGTAATATGATTTATTTAGAAGAAGGAGCATTTACGTGAATAGGCTGATTAGTAATTTAAAGCATAAGATAAAATATCACTTGATTTCAAATAATGATTATATCAGAGCAAGATATTTGCGGTATTATGCAGAAAATCCTAATATAAGTCTGAGTTCCAAATTAAAAAGATTAAAAACACTTATTTTATTAAACCTTGAATATAGGTGCAATGAAAAAGATATTTTGGAAAGTAGCGGAATATTGCCTTGCGAAAAGTTAGTAGATAAGCTGGCTCAATATGACTATGTTTCATTTGATGTTTTTGATACTCTCATTCTAAGAATTGTTGAACAGCCAATAGATGTTTTCTCTTTTATTGAAGCACGATATCAATTTCCTCATTTTTGTGATTTGAGAGTTAAGGCTGAAAAAAAGGCAAGATTGATTTCAAAAACTGGCGAAGTAAATCTTAGAGATATTTATCAAGTTCTTGCAAAGGGCACAGATATTCATATCGAAACATGGATGAGACGTGAAATTGAAGCTGAATTATTGGTATGTCGAGCCAATCCGTATTTTTCTAAAGTAGTAGAAGCGCTGAAGAAAAGAAATAAAAAGATGATTGTTGTCAGTGATATGTATTTAGGAAAACCAATCATAGAAAGGCTTTTAAGTGCATGTGGATATAGTGTATTTGAAGAAATATTTATTTCAAATACATATGGTTTGGCAAAAGGGAATGGGAAATTATATGATATTATAAATGAATATGTTGCTGGGCATAGTATTATCCATATTGGAGATAATTTGGAATCGGATTTTGTTAATGCTAGAAAAGCAGGGATTGAATCATGGCACTATCCAAATGTAAATGAACCTTATGGAGTGAGAAACCTCCCTTTTGAAATGAGTCGATTAACGGGAAGTATTACAAAGGGTCTCCTTAATGCGTACTTAAGAAATGGTATTTATAATTATGATAAATATTTTGAGTTTGGTATGGTTAATGGAGGTTTATTGGCTTGTGGTTATTGTGAATATCTCAATAAAGTAGTTGAAGAGCAAAAGGTTGATAAGATTTTGTTCTTGGCAAGAGATGGTTATATTGTGAAACAAGTGTATGATTTGTGTTATAAACAATGTGAAACGGATTATATACTTTTTTCTAGATTTTGTTCAGAACAAATTTTATTTGAGAAATATACAGAAGATTATATTAATCATAATATTTGTTATAGATACGATTTGAAAAACAAAGTAACAGTAGAGCAGCTAATGAAAGAAATTGATTTAGAATTTTTGCTGAACAAGCTAAACCTATTTGGATTGAAAGGTTCAGATATTCTGACTAGAGAAAATGGCGATGCGGTCATTGAACTTATTTACGAACAAAAAAATAATATTATCAAATACTTTAATAGCACTCAAGAAAATATGTATGCGTATCTGAAACCCGTAATTGAAGAGTGTTCGTGCATTTTAGCTGTTGACTTGGGGTGGTTCGGAACGGGAGGATTAGCATTAAAGTATTTATTAGAGGATAAGTATAATTTGAATATTCGAGTATTGAGTGCTTTGGTTGGAACTAGGGAAGATACCTCGTTGGAGGGGAGAATCGCAACCCAGACACTGTTTCCCTATGCATATTCGCCTGTACATAACCTCCACATACTGCATTGGCATGTCCGTCATCAGCAAAATGTTCATAATTTATTGATTGAGCTTATGTTTAGTGCTCCTCATCCTAGCTTTTTGAAGTTTGAGTTCAATGAAGAAAATGAAATAAAACCTCTTTTTGGTTGTGACGAAAAGGAAAATTATGATATAATAAACAGCATGCACGAAGGTATTATGACCTTTGCAAAAATATACACAGTGCTGGATACTTCTATCAAGAAAATGCTGCAGATAAGCGGTGGGGATGCATATGCAGCATTTATGTATACGGCTGATAATCATGAGTTGTGTTTTGAATTATTTAAGAATTATAAAATAAGTCAATTATCAGGCATCTTTGGAGACAAGTTTATTATGACACTGGGAGACATTATGAGAGAGGATCGTTATATTTAGTATGATGACAGGTATTAAGAAATGATAGAAACTTTAAGGACAATATCAAAAATATTCCACCAGAGGAGGTTGATAGTTAAACTTGCAAAAAATGATTTTAAGGCAAAGTATTCAAATTCCTTTTTAGGAGCTACTTGGGCATTTGTACAACCTATGGTAACCATTTTGGTGTTCTGGTTTGTGTTTCAAAAAGGATTTAAATCTCCTCCTATTCGGAATGTACCTTATATTTTATGGTTTATCGCTGGATACATTCCTTGGATATATTTTTCAGATGTACTAAGTTCATCTGCAAATAGTATGTTGGAATATAGTTATTTAGTTAAAAAAGTGAAATTTGATGTGGAGATTATCCCTAGTGTAAAACTTTTTTCGTCTTG
The DNA here is from genome assembly GCF_054772055.1 of Lacrimispora brassicae. NCBI lineage: Bacteria > Bacillati > Bacillota > Clostridia > Lachnospirales > Lachnospiraceae > Lacrimispora > Lacrimispora brassicae. Next base: position 185,261 of record NZ_BRYH01000049.1, read on the forward strand.
TTTTGTACATGTTTTTTTTGTGCTTTTTATATTCTTAGCTTATATGATTCAAGGGGTAAAAGTTCATATTTCTACTGTACAGGTTCTGTATTATTCAGGGACACTTACTGTCTTTTGCTGGGGACTTAGTATGCTGGTATCATCTATAACCGTATTGTTTAAAGACTTTTCTCAGATTATTAATGTGATTTTGCAGGTGGGATTCTGGGCGACTCCGATATCTTGGAACCCTGACACGATGGAAGGCTGGGTGGTTAATGTTTTGAAATTGAATCCGCTATATTATATTGTATCGGGATATCGAGGCTGCTTTATTGAACAAGATGTTTTTTTTGCTCATCCAGTGCAGACAGCATACTTTTGGACACTCACTGTGATTGTATGTATTACAGGGGTGAAGATGTTTCATGCGTTAAGACCACACTTTGCAGATGAATTATAGGAGTTGATATGAAAGCAATTGAGATAGATAATATTAGTAAGTCATATGCACTTTACAAAAATAGAAAAGATAAGTTGAAAGAAGCAATTTTACAAGGGAAAAAGAAATATCATAAGGACTTTTACGCATTGAATAATGTCTCTTTTACAATTGAACAGGGAGAGTGTGTAGGAATTATTGGTTTGAATGGTTCTGGGAAATCAACATTATTAAAGATAATTACTGGAGTTATTACCCCGAGTTCTGGAGACGTTGCAGTGGATGGTAAGATTTCAGCACTTTTAGAATTAGGGGCTGGTTTTAATCCAGAGTATACTGGACTAGAAAATATTTACTTAAATTCTACTTTAATGGGATATTCGGATGAAGAAACGAAAAAGAGAATCCCAAGTATTCTGGAGTTTGCAGACATAGGTGATTTTATAAACCAACCTGTAAAAACATATTCATCGGGTATGTTTGTAAGACTGGCGTTCTCTATTGCGATAAATATTGAACCGGAGATTTTAATTATTGATGAGGCTTTGAGTGTGGGAGATGTATTCTTTCAACAAAAGTGTTACCAGAAAATACGAGAATTAACAGGAAGAGCAACAGTATTAATAGTGTCTCATGATATGAATGCAATGACTAAATTTTGCCGAAGAGTTTTGGTTATGAATCATGGTAGCTTGGTATTTGATGGTGAACCCCAGGAGGCGGTAACGAGATACTTTAAGATAAAACAGGGTGAATACAAGAAAATTGACAATGAGGAAAAACAGAAATCGTTGTCAAGCATTGATTTCTCTAGGTATAGGATACCGGATCAGTCCCAATATAGTGGAAATATGAATGTAATTATTGAAAAATATTATTATGATTTTAATGGGTATTCCGATGCTGAGGTTTGTGAAGAAAATGATTCTCTTCATGTCTCCATGCTTGTAGAATCGAAAATTGATATAGAAAATCTGATTGTAGGTTATCAAGTGAGAGATAAGTATGGAAATGAAGTTTTTGGACAAACTAATTTAACATCTAATGTAGAACAATTTCTCTTGCATAAAGGGCAAAGCTTGATTGATTTTGATATTCTATGGCCAGAAGTGCGCGAAGGGGATTACTTCATTACGTTAGGAATTGGGAATGGGACTGATGTCTTAAATCAGATAGAAGAATGCTGGCTTAATAATGCCATTCATATAATGGCAACCACTTATGGGAAAACTATTTTTGGTACTTTTAATAGAGATATGGATTCTTTTGTTGTAACACAATTGTAGAAAGGATTTAAATACATGGAATGGAAATATTATAATCCGGTTTTTGAATGTGATATGTATAATAGAGATATGCTTAAATACTCCCCATGGTCGGGACACCGTAATTTTGTATATGATTTAATTGTAAATTTAGAACCGGAGATAGTCGTAGAACTAGGAAGTTTTTATGGCTGCTCTTCTTTTGCAATAGGACAAGCGATAAAAGATTATACGCTGAAAACTATACTTTCAGGTATAGATATTTGGGAGACATTAGATGATTTCACGAAAGAAGATTACCATGAAGATGTTTATTCAGCTTTTGTAAATGTGAGAGATAAATGTTATTCATCTGATTATATACAAATGTTAAAAATGTCATTTGAAGAAGCAAGAAAAAAATTTGGAAAAAAAACAATAGATATACTTCATATTGATGGTTCACATTATTATGAGGATGTTAAAAATGATTTTGAAAGCTGGAAAAGTGCTTTGAAGGATGATGCCATTGTATTATTTCACGATATCGGAGAAGATATTATAAATGGTGATCTAATGGGTTCACATATATATTGGAAAGAATTGAAGAAGCAGTACGATACAACTTTTGAATTTGAATTTAGCTGTGGATTAGGTGTATTGTGTATGTCGAAACAAACATTTAAACGGTTAGATGGTATGGATGTAAATATTTATCAAAAAAAATGTAATTTAAATGATACAATTTTAAAAGATAATTTAAGAAAGTTCTCGTTTCAATTACATGATGCTAAATATAATATTGACGATTTGAAAAGACAGCTTGAAATTAAGGATGAGCATATGGTTAGATATCAAGAACAGATTGCAAGGGTGCAAAGAGATTATGAAAAGACGATTACCGAAAAGGATGCTTATATTAAAGAATTAGAAGAAAAAATAAATACTTAAAAATAGGTAAAAAATTGTCTGGGGAGGATGAAAATGCAACCAATTATATCAATAATAATCCCGGTATATGGTACAGAAAGGTATTTGTCAAGATGCATTAGCAGTGTTCTGAATCAAAATTATGAGAATTTAGAAATTATAATTGTCAATGATTGTTCTCCAGGTGAGGCTGAATCAATCATTAAGGGTTTTCAGAAGAAGGATAATAGAATTAAATATATTAAACATGAAGTAAATAGAGGGCTATTTCAAGCTAGGGTAACTGGAAGTAAGGAAGCTTCAGGAGACTATATTGCATTTCTTGATAGTGATGATTATATATCATTTGATTTTTATTATGCCTTAATATCTGCAGCTAGGCGTGAAGCTGCAGATATTGTTATAGGTAGAACCGTGTGGGAAAAAGAGGATGGTTTTCGTTGGATAAATCATTTTCATGAATGTAGCTTGAATTTTGCTAGTTTAGAAGGAGAAGATATTAGAAATACTTATTTTGGACAACAGGGAAGATGCTATTCTTGGCACACCGTCTGGAATAAATTATATGCAAAATCCCTATGGGATAAAGCATTTCCGTATTATTTAAATATAACAAATCATGTTATTATGACAGAAGATATTGCATTTTCATCGGTTTTATTTTATTTTTCCCAAAAAATTGTTAAAGTTAATAATTCCTGCTGTTTTTATTGTGAAAATGAAGGTGCTTCAACAAATTCCAAAAACATGTCATTTGACAGATTTCAAAAAAATATGAATGATATCATTACAGTTTTTGATTTTGTTAAAGAGTTTTTGGTTAGCCAAAAAGCAAGCCGGAAAATGATGAAGGATTATAATGAGTTCCGTAAATTTTATGCTAAAATGTGGCTTAGATTGGTAGAATGTGATCTTTCGGAGAAATACAGAAAAAAGTCATTAGAGTATATAGAAAGATTATATCCAGATTTGTCTGATAGAATACAGCCTGAAGACCACTTTTTTGATTCTGTGCAATTTAGATGGCATGAAGGTTTTGATGTGGCTAAAAAGATGATTGCAGATCCGGATATAGAGTACGTAAGCTTTGATATTTTTGATACTCTCATTACTAGGCCATTATATAAGCCTGAACAAGTTTTTGAATTGCTTAATGAAAAATTTTCCAAATTAGTTGGAACCAATGTTTTGTTTTCCAAGATTCGTGTGGATGCAGAGGGTATTACACGAAGGAGATTTGGTGAAAAATTTCCGGAATATCAGGATATAACAATTGATGAGATATATTTGGAAATGGGGAAAATATATGGCTTGCCTGATGCGATAATACAAGACATGAAGAACGCCGAGATTACTTTGGAAATAAAGTTATCAAAAGTACGCTCATCTGCAAAAGAACTTTTTGAACTTGCAAAAGGACTAGGCAAAAAGGTTATTATTGTTTCAGATATGTATCTGACCGAAACTGTTATTAAAGAGATTTTAGAAAAAAATGAATATTACGGATATGATCATTTGTATTTATCTTCAAAAGAGCGGTTAACCAAATATACTGGAGATTTGTTTAAATATGTTTTAAGTGATCTATCGGTTTCTGGAAAAAAAGTTATTCATATTGGTGATACTTGGAAGAATGATTTTATAAAGCCAGGGGAACTGGGAATAAAAACATATTTTTTTCCTAAGACAAAAGAAGTTTTTGAGAACATAATTCAAGGAGAGACGACTAATCGTTGTTCTTCTCTTGCGCAAATGGCATCAGGTGCTATTATTAACTGTGATGAATATCGTAATTCTTTAGGCTATGGAGCTATGATTGCTACAGTTGCCAATAAATACTTCGATAATCCTTATCGAAGTTTTAATGAACAAAGTGATTTAAATGCAGATCCTTATTTCATTGGATATTATCCCGTGGGGATGCACTTGTACGGGTTTTCTAAATGGTTAATTGAAAAGAGTATTGAGTTGGGGTATAAAAAACTATATTTCTTGTCAAGAGATGGATATTTACCAATGCTCGTATACAATATATTGGCTCGCAAATATGAAGATGCACCTGAGGCAGAGTATATTTATTCCTCGCGCAAAGCGGTTATGCCTTTTATGATTAAGGATAAATTTGATTTATTTAATTTACCTGTGGAAGTACTTAATCATTCTGCTGCGACATTAAAGGAATTGTTAGGCTTTTGTATGCTTCCAGTAACTGATGAAGAATATCAAAAGAAATTGGAAAAATACAAAATAGATGTGAAACATAGATTTACAGATAAGGAAGAATATAATAAGTTTATCAAAGTGTTTCAGCAAGAATTTTATAATGAGGAACAGCATTTCAAAAGTAAGGAAGTGTGTTCTGAATATTACTCTATTATTGAAGCAGATTCGGCAACTGTTGATATGGGGTACAGTGGTAGAATTCAAAGTGCAATCTCTGTTGCAGTTGGAAGAGGAGTAGATGCATTCTTTATACATTCTGACAAGAGTCAGTATCATAGAGAAAGTAGAAAGCAAAATTATAGGATTCATTGCTTTTATGACTTTGAACCGTACATGTCAGGAGTGATACGGGAACATATTTTTTCCAGCTATGAACCATCTTGTATTGGGTTTGAAAAAATAGCAGATGGGAAAGTCTTGCCTGTGTTTGAAGAAATGGAGAAAAATATTGCAGATAAGTTTGTTGTACAGCAAATTCATCAAGGAGCGTTAGAGTTTGTAGAGAATTTTATTGCTCAATTTGAAGAAGAACTATCCTCACTTCCAATAAAACCAGTGGAAGTTTCATTTCCATATGAGGGATTCCTGCGTTTTGCTAATGAAGCCGATTTACAAATATTCAGCAGTTCATTTTTTGAAGATGAGGTTTGGGGAGGGACTAATAAGATTAATATTGCATGGTTTATCGAAGAGCAGCACAACGAATACAATATTCATAACTACTTACCAATGATGCCACCAGTAGCTATTCAACATGATATCTTGCATGGAAAAAGTAAGTTTGTCAAGGGTTTGGTATACCTTTTTACAGATAGGAGAAAGTATGTAGAAAAGCTTAGTATATCATTAAAAAGGTATCCGAAATGTTATTCTTTTGTGAAACGAATGTATAGAGTTATGAGGAGGCATTGACTATAAATTCACTATATGTATAATTATAGGGAAGAAGGTAAAGCGTGGAAATGAAAAAGTTTAAAGATTTAAATTTTGTTATGCCTTATATATTTATTGTTTGCTTATCGTTAGCCTTTTATGGCGGATATCTAGAACAAACTTATCAAACAGATACATATAATAATCTGTATAACCTGCAATCGAATTATCAATATGTAACATTAAATACCGGTCGTTATTTACAATTTATCTATTTTAAAATATGTTATTCTTTAGGGAATAATCCTCCTGCAACACAGATAATACATGTATCGCTTGCCCTTATTATTAATGCTTTATTAACCTATGTTATGTATATAACTTTATATAGGCGCTTACAAAAGAAAGGCTCTCTCCCTCGTGTAAGTAATTTTATGTTATTTCTTGCAGTCTTATGTACACGTTTTAATGTCTTTTTTTCGGATATTTTACAATATGGAGATGCTGCGACTGTGAGTTTCATGGGAGACCTTTTTGCAGTGATTAGTGCTATTTATGTGTCAAAAGAAAATGGGACAAAAAAAGATATTTTAGTGGCTGCCATTCTTCTTATATTGTCAGTTTCTACTTCGCAAACAAATATTTTTTGGTTTGTATTCTTTTCAATGTTATTATTTTATCTTGACTATCTTAGGGCAGAATTTGAGTACCCAGTATTACAGGAGTTGTTTAAAAGAATAGCAATATACTTTATTGCAAGTGTCTTTGTGTTATTTTGTTTTAAATTCTTGATTACAAAACCGATAGATGGAAGAGGTGACTTGAATAATTGGAATTTATCAAATAGTATTGGCAATATTTTAAGCACTATAAAGCATCTGCTTATTAATTGTATGGGAATAATGCCAAAGTTCTTTTTTTGTATTATTGGATTTCTTTTTTTCCTGCTTTTAGTTTTGTCTGTTTTCAAATTTAGAACTCAAATTTATACCGCAAAATTTATATGTGTTTCTTTGTTAGTTCTAATAGGAACGTTTGGCTCTATTTTTATAGTGGGTCTATTTGATAGCTGGATGGCACATCGCTCTGTAGTTGGATATTCAAGTTTAGTATCAATGCTGGCATTGATGTTACTAATAATTCTACACCAAAAATCTAATCAAACTGAATATAATAATATAATTCAATTTACAGGGGCTATTATTCTGAGTGTTTTTCTCCTTGTGAACTGGTATTGTACTTTAGACATCTATAAAGGTCAAATTACAACAAATGCGGTTGATCAAAGAGAGGTAGGATTTTACTATTCAAAGATTTTAGAGTATGAAGCAAAAACTAATAATAGAGTAGAGAACCTCGCTTTTACATATGACAAAAGTCCCACTTGGAGTTATCCTACTGTAAAGGCTGTAAAAAGTATTAATGTTAGAGCTATGGCGAATGATTGGGCTTGGATACCAATATTTCGTTTTGTTACGGGGAGAACCTTTAATAAGATTTCTTACCCGGAGGATATATACGAAGAACATGTTTTAAATAAAGATTGGTCAATCCTTTCAGAAGAACAGATATATTGTGAAGGTAACACTGCCTATATTTGTTGGTATTAAGGTTGAATTGTAATAGGGATTTTAATCAAAGGGGATTGGGAATGGATTGATCCATTACTTTCTCTTGGAAAACCCTGGAAAACCCGGACGACTTTCAGAGGGTAACCGTCTTATAATCAATACAATGGTCTGGATTGGTGGCTCTGCAAAGAGAACCTGTCATTGGTTCAAACGGAGAACTTTATATTGGAGTTTTAAGTAAACAAAAAAGAAGGAAAGGTATGTGTAGGACGGGAGTCCTAGCAGCAGGAAAGTGTTATGTTACGTGTTGTGCAGGTTGGATATGGATATTGGGGGGCTAACATTTCTAAAAAGTTGTTAGTATCAAGTAAATTTGACTTTAAAGCTTTATGTGAAATACTACCAGATAGAGTTGCAAAAGCTAGAAAAGAGTTGCCGGATTCGGTGAAAATACATAGTAATTATGAAGATTACTTAGGCGATACTGAAATTGATGCTTTTATTATTGCAACGCAAACGGAATATACTTTTGAAATTGGTATGAAGGCGATGGAGGCAGGAAAGCATGTTTTTATGGAAAAGCCTCTTGCAACGACAGTCGAGCGTTCGGAAAAACTAATGAAATGCGCATACGAAAAGGACGTTATTCTACACTGCGATCATATTATGCTGTATAATCCATATTATCGCTACATAAAGAAGATGTATGATGAAGGTGAATTGGGAGACTTGATTTATTTTGATGTAGAAAAGTTGAATCTGGGACCAATCAGAAAGGATGTAAATGCCTTAATGGATCTTGCAGTCCATGATGTTGCTGTGATTGACTGGATTTCTGGAGGAAAAGAGCCAATTCAACTTTCAGCATTTGGTGAGACGCCTTTTGGCTATCAGGAAACATTAACATACCTCACTATGAAATATGATGGTTTTATTACACATTTGAAATCCAGTTGGGTATCACCTTTGAAAGTAAGAAAGACTATCCTTGCGGGCACCAAGAAAATGGTGATTTTTGACGACATGAGCATAGAGAAAGTAAAAGTATATGATTGCGGAATTGATGTGGTTCCGGCAGAGGAATATTTAGAATACGCCTTTTTAAATAGAAGAGGCGATATATATATTCCTAACATTGAATTTGAAGATTCCCTTCAGAACAGTTTGGAATTTTTTGAAAACTGTGTACAGACGAGAGTACAGTCCTTGTCTGGACCAGAGCCGTCATTAAGAGTTATGAGGGTGCTGGAATGGGCACAGAAGACTATGATTTCATAATGTATTAAGAGAGGTGAATGAAGATGGACAAAATACCAGTAACAATTCCTTATTTTACGGATGAGGAAGGAAAAGAAGTGGAAAAGGTATTAGAATCGGGTTGGGTGGCACAAGGTCCGATGGTTGCGAAGTTTGAGGAGATAATTGCACAGCATGAGGGTATTAAGTATGGGGTTGCGGCGACATCATGTACGACTGCTCTCCATCTTGCAATGGCAGCAAAAGGACTAAAAAGAGGCATGGATGCAATTGTTCCAGCGTTTACGTTTGTTGCCACTGCTAATGCGGTAATTGAAACAGGAGCAACTCCGATATTTGTGGATATCTGCCAGGAGACATTTAATGTAGATATAAAGCAACTCGAAAGATTGATAAAATTAAAGTATCGTGCAGAAAATGGAAAATTAGTTAATAAGAAAACAAATAATATTCTGTGGGGAATGGTACCAGTTCATGAATTCGGTCTTTGCTGTGATATTTTGAAAGTGAATGAAATTGCAACAAGATATAATCTTAATGTAGTTGAGGATGCTGCCTGTGCTTTAGGTGCGAAAATAGGGAATAAGCATCAGGGAGCATTTGGAAATCTTTCGTGTGTAAGCTTTCATCCGAGGAAATCTATTACAACAGGTGAAGGTGGAATGGTGCTGACAGATGATTCGAGTCTGGCAGAACGGATGAGAGAATTACGAACACATGGAAGTACTGTATCAGCAGATGCACGACACCAGGGAAAAGGATTTTTGTTGCCAGAATTTAATGAGGCAGGATATAATTATCGGATGACAGATATTCAGGCTGCCATAGGTATAGCACAGAGTAAGAAACTGGATTTTATAATTAGCGAAAAGATTAGCAGAGCACAGTTTTACAATCAACTAATTAGGGAGAAGTTACCGGAACTTATTGTACCTTATGTGCCGGAGAACTATTATCATACATATCAGTCTTACGTGTGTATGTTAGATTATAAAAAGCTTAATTTGAATACGATTGAGGAAGGTGGAGAGTACCGTAATATCTTGTTGCAAAGGCTGGAAGACAGGGGGATTGCAACGCGACAGGGAACACATGCAGTCCATATGCTAGGATATTATAAGAATACATATGGCTATGCCCCGGAAGATTATCCAAACGCATATGCCTGTGACCATTTGTCTATCACCTTGCCACTATATGTGCAAATGAGTGATGAAGACCAGGAAACAGTTGTGGATATGATAAGAGATGTACTGGATAGTATGTAAAATAGTGAATAGATTGGAGTAAAATATGGCATCAATTAAGAAGAAAAACGTGTTAGTAACAGGCGGAGCTGGATTTATTGGAAGTCATTTATGCGATGAATTGTTAGAGCAAGGTGCAGCAAAGGTAGTATGTGTGGATAATTTTTTTCTAGGGAAAATGGAAAACATTTCAGATGCTCTGCAGCATGGGAATTTTGTGCTATATAGAGATGATGCACGGAATTTCGGTGTGCTTCAGGCAATTATGGAAAAAGAAAACATTGAAATAGTCTTCAATCTGGCAACAATTGCTTTAAATTACTCTTTCTTTAATCCGTTTGATGCATATCTGGTTAATGTAGAAATTGCTAATACATTACTGGAATTGCTGAAAATCGGAGCGTACAAAACATTAATACATACATCTTCTTCGGAAGCCTATGGAACAGCTCAGTACTCACCAATGGATGAAAATCACCCCACAGATCCAACGACACCATACGCTGCGGGGAAGGCAGCTGCAGATTTGATGGTTCATAGCTTTTATAAGGTTCTGGAGCTAGATATCTCTATTATCCGCCCGTTTAATAATTATGGACCGAGGCAGAATGCGGAAGGTTCTTTGGCAGCAATCATTCCTGCAACGGCAAAGCGTATACAGGATGGAGGTAAGCCAATTGTAGAAGGCGATGGTGAGCAAACAAGAGATTTTATTTATGTAAAGGATACTGTACGTGGTATAATTCTGGCTTATGAGAAAGAAGAATCAAGAGGTCACATTATTAATCTTGGTTCGGGGAAAGAAGTTTCTATTAACCACCTTTTGCAGACAGTATGTGATTATTTGAATTACGATGGAGAATGGGAGCACAAACCACCAAGAACAAGCGATGTAAGAAATCTATGTGCAGATTCAACGAAAGCAAGAAACATATTGGAATTTATGCCTGAGATTGATTTTGCATGTGGCATTGAGCAAACACTTAATTGGTACATGGGAGAAAAATACTGATGGAGAAAGATGATTTCGTTGTTCGGTTCGGGGAATATATGAAGTGTATGCGAGCAGAAATGAAAGAGAAGTATAATCGTGTGTTACCTAGTGGAGAATTGATATTTAACCGTTTCGAAAAAGCAAAATATTTGGGGTTTGGTGAAGATTCATCAATATATGACACGAGCATTGTCATGGGCGATGTCCAAGTGGGTAAAAATGTATGGATAGGTCCATATACCTTACTTGAAGGTAGCAATGCAAAACTTGAAATAGGAGATTTTGTCAGCGTTGATGCTGGTGTTATGATATATACACATGATTCAACACGATATTATGTATCTGGAGGGAAAACTCCTTTTTCAAGGGGGCCGGTTACGATAAAAAATAATACTGTAATTGGCACGATGAGTATGGTTTCGTGCAATGTGACAATAGGAAATCATTGTGTAATTGCAGCACATAGCTTCGTAAATACAGATGTGCCGGACTATTCAATTTATGCAGGCATACCAGCGAAAAAAATCGGACAAGTTATAGAAGATGAAAAAGAGGGTGTTAGGTTTGAATACTTTTAATAGCAATGATATACCTGGATTAACAATAGTTATTCCTTATCTGAATGAAAGAGATGGAATAGAGGAGTATTGTTCAGCTATTGATCAATATGCGAAAAGAATTGACCATCCTCTTGAGCTAGTTTTTGTTGATGATGGTTCATCGGATGGAACAGGTGAGAAAATTAACGCATTTACTTTTCAATGCGTTAAGAAAATTAAAATAATTACGCTTTCTAAGAATTATGGTTCTCATGCAGCAATACGGGCAGGTGTTTTGCATGCATCCTATGATATTTGTACATGGATGGGAAGTGATTTGCAGGAACCTATTGAATTTCTGGATATTTCTTATCAGAAGATTTGTGAAGGATACGATGCTGTTTATGTTGAAAAAAACAGCATAAAAGTGGCGGTGGTTAATCGATGTTTCTCAAAGATATATTCTACATTGATGAGGAAATATGCAGTGAAAAATTACTCTTCGGGTGGAATCAGTAATATCATGTTTAACCGAAAGATAATAGAACTGCTTAATAAGAACATAGAGTCAAATTCTTCAATCATGTTACAAATTATGGATGCTGGATTTAAAAACTACACGATATCATTAGATTATAAAGAACGATCTGCCGGAACATCAAAATGGACATTAACGAAAAAAATTAAGTTGTTTATTGATTCTTTTGTTGCCTTTTCTTTCATGCCGATTCGTTTAGTAAGTATTATAGGAGTTCTGATTTTCGTGCTAGGTATCATTATCGGTGTAGCTACAATTATTAATAAAATTGTAAGTCCATCAGTTCCGATAGGATATTCAACTTTGGCAAGCATTATGGCACTTGGCTTTGGAATTACTAATATTTCATTAGGAATCATCGCAGAATATCAATGGCGTGCTTATGATGCTGCAAGAAAGCGGCCTGTATTTGTCATTTCAGACGTTTCTATACTTAAGTCAGAGGAAAAGGAATAGGTTATGGAATCTAAAAAATTGAATAGTTTTATTTTGCTATATTGTGCATTTATTATCTATTCTGGAACAACAATCTGTGCAAAATTTGCATCCCAACAAAAAGGAATACTGCAGCTACTGTTCTTTTTGGGACTTGAAATAGTCTGTTTGGGCATTTATGCTCTTGTATGGCAACAGGTGCTTAAAAGATTTTCCCTAATTACAGCCATGGCGAATAAAGGAGTTGTGGTCATTTTAAATATAATATGGTCTGTGGCTTTATTTAAAGAGAGAGTCACACTATACAATATTTTAGGTGCGGTAGTTATTATTATTGGAATCTGGGTGGTGTCAACAAGTGATTAGATATTTTTTGATAGCAATTTTATCCTGCCTCTTATCCTCACTTTCACAAATTCTGTTAAAGAAAAGTGCCCAGAAGCATTCAGAATCCATTGTGAAGGAATACGTCAATACTTATGTGATTGGCGGATATTTTATCACAGCAGTTTGCATGGTTTTAATGATTATTGCATATAGAGGTATGCCTTATAAATATGGGGCAGTGATAGAGTCATTGGCGTATTTATACATTATGATTTTCAGTAAATTATTGTTAGGGGAAAAACTCACAAAGAAAAAGGTGGCAGGCAACTTAATTATTATTTTTGGAGTGATTATTTTCAGCCTGGGAAGGTAGGAAAACATGGATATTAAAATTCTCGATTTGACAAGACAGTATAAAGCAATTCAAACTGAAATTGAAGAAGCAGTATGTGAACAGATGCGAAGTGGGGTGTTTGTTGGAGGAAAGGCAGTAACGGATTTCGAAAAGAAGTTTGCGGAATATATCGGAGTAAAGCATGCAATCTCATTGAACAGTGGTACTGATGCGTTGATAGTGGTGCTAAAGGCTTTGGGAATAAAAGAAGGAGATGAAGTAATAACTACCCCATTCACTTTTTTTGCTACGGCTGAAACGATAGCTATGATAGGGGCAAAACCAGTTTTTGTAGATGTGGAAGAAGATACATACAACATCAATTTGGAAAAAATTGAGGAGAAGATTACAGAACGGACTAAGGCAATTCTTCCGGTTCATATATTTGGACAACCAGTAGACATGGAAAAAGTAGAAGAAATTGCAAACAAGCATAATTTGGTGGTTATTGAGGATGCGTGCCAAGCAGTAGGTGCTGCAATCAATGGAAAGAAGGTTGGAACATTTGGTGACGCAGCGTGCTTTTCTTTCTTTCCGACAAAGAATTTAGGAGCATTTGGCGATGGTGGGATGATTACTACAAATGATAATGATACCGCAACTGTATGCCGAGCCTTTAAAGAGCATGGTATGGCTCAGAATGGGGCCAAGGCAAGGTATATCCTAAGTGGGGTAGAAGATGAACTGGCGGGAACGATTTCTCCAGATGGTCTTTATAATCCATACAAATATTATAATTATCTGATCGGCTATAATTCAAGACTGGATGCGATTCAAGCGAGAGTGCTTGACATAAAACTTGATTATCTGGAAGAATACAATTCCAGAAGGGCTGAGATAGCAGAATTTTATGATAACGAATTAGGCGATTGTAAAGGAATCATAACACCAAAAACTATAGAGGGTGTTACGCATGCTTGGCACCAGTATGCTTTCAGATGCAACGAAAAGGATGCTATGGGAAATTTTCTGGATTCAAAGGGAGTTGGAAGTGCAGCATTCTATCCGATTCCTCTACACCTACAGAAGGCATTCAGCGCTTTAGGCTATCGGGAAGGTGATTTGCCAGTTGCCGAAAGGATAACAAAACAAACGGTATGTCTCCCGATATATCCAGAATTGGAGCAAGAAGAACTGGAGTATATTGTTAATTGCATAAAAGAGTTTTATAGAAGGTAGGAGAAGGATATGTCTATTTATGTTCATCCAACAGCAGAAGTTTCGAATACTGCAAAAGTGGGAGATGGGACAAAGGTTTGGCATTTGGTTCAAATCAGGGAAGAAGCAGAGATTGGAAATGACTGTATTATCAGCAAAAATGCATATATTGATACGAAAGTCAAAATTGGTAGCAGAGTAAAGATCCAGAATAATGTGAATGTGTATCACGGCGTTGAAATAGAAGATGATGTTTTTTTAGGTCCATCTATGACGTTTACAAATGATATGTTTCCAAGGGCATTTAATGTTGAGTGGAAGATTACAAACACCCTTGTTCAGAGGGGAGCTTCTATCGGTGCAAATGCGACAATTGTATGTGGCAACACAATTGGAGAATATGCAATGGTTGGCTCAGGGAGCGTTGTTATAAAAGACGTTCCAAAGCAGGCACTTGTAGTAGGAAATCCAGCTCGCCAAATAGGTTGGGTCTGTATATGCGGAAATAAATTGGATGAAAGTTTTTGCTGTGTAAGTTGCAAACAAACTTATACTTATGATGAACTGAAAGGGAACTTGGAGGAATAAAAATGGTTAAAGTCGGCATAATTGGATTTGGTTATATGGGACATTTTCATCTTAATAAGATAAAGCAACTGCCAGATGTAGAGGCTGTCTGTGCTTTTGATACAGCAGAAGAGAAATTAGCAGATGCAAAAAGAGAAGGTTTGAATACGTATCAAACGCTAGAGGACTTTTTGAGAGAAAATATTGATTTGGTAGTAATTGCGACACCAAACCAATGGCATGAAAAGTATGCAATTGCGTCAATGGAGGCAGGAAAGCATGTGATGTGTGAAAAGCCAGCTACAATGACAGTTGATGAAATGGATGAGATAATCAAATGTTCGAAAAAAACTGGAAAGTTTTATACGGTACATCAGCAAAGAAGATGGGATCCGGATTTTCGGGCGGTATGTGGCGTTGTGAATAGTGGTATAATTGGGAAAGTTACAACGATTGAATCACGCGTGCTTGGAGAAAGAGGAGTTTGCTTTGGCTGGAGAGCTGATCCGGAATCTGGTGGTGGAATGCTATATGACTGGGGTGTACATTTGATTGATCAGATTATGCAGATGTATCCAAAAGAAAGTGTAGTAAGTGTTTATGCACATATTTTAAGCATTTTAACACCTAAGGTTGATGATTTCTTTGAAATTACAATGATGCTTAGCAATGGTGTGTGTGCAAAAGTCATTGTGGGAACATTTGCGTTGCAGAAACTTCCGCGATGGTTCGTATTCTGTGATCGTGGAACGATGAAATTGGATGATTTTTCTGGAACGAAAGGTGGGATTGCCAGAATCAAAGGCGGTGTGGAAGGATTTGATAGTGTGATAGGGCAGAAGGCTCTTGGTCCAAGCCGAACAATGGCACCACTGCAGCCTGAAAATGTAGAACAATTAGCTATACCTGAACAGGACAATATGGAAATGGAATATTGGATAAATTTGGTCAGGGCAGTAAAAGGAGAAATAAAACCACATGTTTCTACGGACCAAATCAGGCGTCAGATGATGGTTGTAGAGGCAGCTTTTAAATCTGCGAAGCTAAATGAAATAATTAAGACAAATATTTAAAAGACGCAGCTACGGAAAATAAAGCAGAGGAGAATGCAATGATTGTTTTGTTTATTCCATTTGTTGATTGGGCGGCAGAACGAACGTATTATCAAAAATTGATCATCTTCCAAGGAGCCACCACCAAGGCGGTGGCTCCGACCATCGTATCGCTGACTCTCCCTAACGGAACGAGTAGTTCTATATGAAGGTTCTTCTAGAATTATCCGTCTATTGCTTTACTTAAAACAATTTTTGCAGAAAGCAGTTCGAAGCTACACCGCCCATACATGCCCCTCTTTATCACTTTAAACTGGTTGTGGTTTCCTTCAACAAATCAATTACTAACCTTGTCGATCATTCGGGCTGTATCGGTTGTATACTGATGGATTCTGTCAACATCTGCTTTCGTAAAAATATCCCTGCTCGTACCTATATTAATCAGCTGCTTCCTGATATAAGCACCAGTCTGTGAGCAGTCATAGTGATTTTATACACTTTTTGCACGTCGATCCGCTGGAAGAATGCTGTATACGCTTGCGGCTGGAGTTTTTTCCAAAGCACTGTCTGGCCTACAAGGACCAAGACCCATTGGACTCTGAGAATCCAGATGTGTGTTTAGCAGAAACCGGATATCCGCCAGCATTTCACTGCTTACCAGATGACACTCGCTGCAGACACAGACCGGTTGAATACCATGGAGGGCCTTCATGATCTCAATTTGTTCGAAGAAGCGTGAGTTTTTCTAAGCTATGATTACCACAAAATATTGGAAAGGTTATTATTATGGGTAGTGTCTTTTGGAATATGATAAGTCAGTTGATCCATCACCCACAGCAAGCGCTGTATTACATGAAACCATCAAAAATTATGAGGGCGCTATATTATTTACGGCATGACGGATTAAAGGGTGTGTCCAGAGTTCTGGATGAACGGTTATTGATGGGGGCCGATTTGAAGATAGATTTGGTTGTTGAAAGGGATATATATGAGAACGATATCATGGAATATCCTTCAATTGTATTACCAGAAACAGATCAACCACTTGTATCAATCATCATACCTGTTTATAATCAGTTTGCCTATACGTACAGCTGCCTGAGAGCTATTGCGGAACATTCTGGCAGTGTTTCATATGAAGTTGTTCTAGCTGATGATTGCTCCACAGATTTAACTCTACAAATTGAAAAAGTGGTAAAGAATATTCGCGTAGTCCGAACAGATAAAAACTTGCGTTTTTTAAAAAATTGTAACTATTCAGCAAAGTTTGCCAGAGGAAAGTATTATCTGTTTTTAAATAATGATACACAGGTGCAGCCAGGCTGGTTGGAACCTTTGGTCCAATTACTGGAGGAAAATCCTGATATTGGACTGACAGGTTCCCGCTTGGTGTATCCTGATGGGAGGTTGCAAGAAGCTGGTGGAATCTTATGGAAAGACGGAAGCGCATGGAACTATGGACATGGCAATAATCCGGCTCTGTCAGAATATCAATATGTAAAAGATGTTGATTATATTTCTGGAGCATCTATGATGGTACGCTGTGAACTGTGGAAACAGATGGGGGGGTTTGATGAACGTTTTGTACCGGCTTATTGTGAAGACAGCGATTTTGCATTTTCCATACGGAAAGCTGGTTATCGGGCCGTGTATCAACCTCTTTCTGTAGTGGTGCATTTTGAAGGAATTTCTAATGGTACAGATATTTCAGCAGGATTAAAAGCTTATCAGATAGAAAATCAGAGGAAGTTTTATGAAAAATGGAAAGATGTCCTTGAAAGGGAGCATTTACCGAATGGACAAGATCCATTCCTAACGCGTGATCGTAGCCAAATGAAAAAGAGAATCCTTGTTATAGATCACAGGGTACCATGGTATGATAAGGATGCTGGTGCCAGAAATGTATTTATGTATACCCGAATTTTTTTGCAGTTAGGATTACAGGTTACATTTATGCCAGATAATTATTTTCCGCAAGAGCCATATACGCAGGAAATGGAGCAGTTAGGGATAGAAGTATTATATGGGAATTATTATTTTAAATACTGCAGGGAATGGTTGAAAGATAATGTGCACTATTATGATTACATCTATGTGAATCGTCCTCATATTGCCGTAAAGTACATGGATTTACTGAAAGAATATGCGAAAGGTAAGATAATTTATTTTGGCCATGATTTGCATTATTTGAGAGAATATCGTCAGTATGAGGTGAGCCATGATGAGGCTTATCTTGAGTCTTCAAAGAAGTGGAAAGCCATGGAGTTTGATCTTATGCGGAAAGCGGATGTGGTTTATGTGGTTGGAGATTACGAGTATGAGGTTTTGAAAAAAGAATTTCCAGAAAAGCCTCTGCGCAATATTCCGATTTTTACGTATGAGCCATTGGATGAAACCTGTAAGCCTGTTTTGGAAGGACGAAAGGATCTTCTGTTTGTGGGAGGATTTGGACATCCGCCTAATATTGATGCGGTCTTGTGGTTTGCCAAAGATATTTTTCCGAAAATTCAGGAGGTCTATCCAAATATGATTTGGAATATTGTAGGAGCGAATCCGACTGATGAGATTAAGTCTATTGCAAATGATCACATTCATCTGCTTGGCTTTGTGTCTGATGAACGTTTAAAAGAATTGTATCGGGAATGCCGGTTGGTTGTAGTTCCGCTTCGCTATGGAGCGGGTGTTAAAGGTAAAGTAGTGGAAAGCGTCTATAACCAGAGCCCAATAATTACAACACCGATTGGTGCGGAAGGATTGAGCCTGGAAGAGGACGCCTTTGCAGTTGCTGAAGCAGATGATAGTTTCGCGGATAGTGTGATTGCTCTGTATAGAGATAATGATGAATTGATGAGATTAATGAGCCATTCCAGGGATTTTATTAATCATCATTTCACAAAGAACCAGGCGCTGGAGGTTGTATTGAAGGATATTCGCCCGTAACAATAAAGACTCAGTTCCGTTTGACAAGATGCTTATATTTATTTAAGCTACGGAAAAAATAGCATATCCAATAATAGCATGCAGGGATTATGGGAATACCTATATGGCGATAGACGCGATAGGTCATAATCCCTGCTTTTATTTTATTTCCAGACTTTGAGGCAGAACTGATACGATATATCAGCAGGGGCTGATTGATGCCATAGGCGTTGATTTTTTCGTTCTGCAATACTTGAAGCCAAACTGCAAAGTCTTCATGCATCTTGGATCCATTTTCCATAGGATAACGAAGCATCAATTCCTTATGGATAAGAACAGAGGAGCAAGATATGATATTCTGTTTTAGTAGTTCTTTATAGCAGATTTCCGAGGGAACCGGTAAGCAATATTCCAAAGGAGTACTGTTTTCGTTTATAAAAGCTGATCCGGTAAATATAAAACAGGCCTGTTTTTTTGCCGCAAGGTGCAGTTGAAGTTCTAATTTTTTTGGATGCCAGCAATCATCACTGTCAAGATAAGCAATCCACTCACCCTGAGCAAGAGAGACACCTCTATTCCGGGACTCTGCAACTCCTTTGTTAAAAGGATTTCTAAAGTAGTGGATATTTTTGTAATGTGCCATATAACTTTTGCAAATGTGAGGTGTCTGATCGTGAGAGAAATCATCAATGATGATTAATTCCCAATCAGAACAGGTTTGAGATAAGATGGATTTAATGGATTCTTCAATGTAGCGTTCAGCATTGTACGCAGGCATAATAATACTAGTCATAAAGGCTCCAATCAATTGTATTTATAATGCTAAGTAGTTAAGATATCTAATTATATGTATTATAATCAAAAATCAAGGTATCTTCAAGGAATAAATAACAATTTTAATGGTCTGTTTTTAGTGGAAGTAAAATATTTTGAATATTCTGTATGATTAGTGCATCTTTTTCACTATTTATGATTTTATGATCTGTCATTCATCTCATCTGCTTTTCTGTTAGGATCGCATATAATAAAGAACCTGCTGAAAAAACAGGGTTTTATACAACGGCAGCTTGATTACGAGGCGCTGTAGAAAGTCTGAAAGAAGCGCAAAAATGGCTTTAGCTGTATGCGTCTATTGTTGATGCAGATTATGCTTATACTATTTGACGTTAGTTTATTTTAGTGAGGGAAATGATTCTCTGCGTAATCTCAGGAATAGGAGAAACAATCCCTTCACTCATAGCTTTTAATTCTTCATCTGGAGCCCCTGTCATTGTTACCGTATGTTTTATAGTAACAATATCACTGTCTTTCTCCGTTAAAATTTCATGTCCAAGCAAAACTGTGATATCACCTAATTGGGATGTAACCATATACTTTTTATTTTCAACAATTTCTTCTAAAGTAAAAGGCAGTGGTGGCATTCCTGTCATGTAAATTGTTCCTTTACTTCCAATTACAAATGCACCCTCTAATTCTACTTTTTCGATATAGAGATCAAATTCCTGCCAGCGATTTACATTGGAATAAAGATCCCAAACTTTGCTAACATCTACTTTTCCTTTGCTTGTATTTTCATATTGATACATTACTTTTCTCCTTTTCTTGAGCCTTAATGTAGATATAACCCAATTTGTTTTTTACTTTCGAATAAGTTTATTAACTTTACTTATATATGATAGCACATGTAATATAACAACAGTATGTCATGTTTAAAATATAAATTTTGTATAATACCTTTAAATGCAGCCGTTCTAGCCATAATACTTATACTCTAAAATGTTATATTTTTTGAATGGGAATCCAAATTTCACTTCTATAGTCCTTAGAACCCATGTTTCCGTTTGGATAAACTTCAATACGAGGAATATCGGCTTGTCTATATCCTGAGTTTGGTAGCCATTCAGTTTGAATCATACCTTTCATTTCCATCATAGATTCAGGTATTGCTCCAACACATTCAAAAACAGACCAAGTTGCAGATGGTATTTTCACTAAGGCCAAACCATCGCTGTCGCTTGTATCGGTAGTAGTTGCTATCATATAATTAAAACTACTACCCCCATTATCATCTGATACTCCTAAAAATCCGTCAACACTCCAATTAGATTTTGATACTAGCTTTTGCATCCGTTCATTATCCAATTCCGACCACATCCTTGATATTTGTTCGAAATTTTCACCACCATTTACTGTGTTAAGGTTTTCCTTATATCCAACAACAATAAAGTCCTCTTTTTGTTCAATTCTAAAATTCATGCTGTCATCTCCCTTTAAAGTTTCGTTAACATTTTAATAGACACGTAAGCTTTCAGAAACCATCTAAATTCAATATAAATCTACTAAAAAGTTCTGTATGATAGATTCATAAGCTTATTGTATATACTGAATGAATAAAATTATTATTAACTATCACCCATAGATTATACGACTTATATTTTCATATTGATACATTACTTTTCTCCTTTTCTTGAGCGTTAATGTAAATATAACCCAATTTGTTTTTTACTTTCGAATAAGTTTATTAACTTTACTTATATATGATAGCACATGTAATATGACAACAGTATGTCATGTTTAAAATATAAATTTTGTATAATACCTTTAAATACAGCCGTTCTAGCCATAATGCTTATACTCTAAAATGTTATATTTTTTGAATGGGAATCCAAATTTCACTTCTATAGTCCTTAGAACCCATGTTTCCGCTTGGATAAACTTCAATACGAGGAATATCGGCTTGTCTATATCCTGAGTTTGGTAGCCATTCAGTTTGAATCATACCTTTCATTTCCGTCATAGATTCAGGTATTGCTTCAACACATTCAAAAACAGACCAAGTTGCAGATGATATTTTCACTAAGGCCAAACCATCGCTGTCGCTTGTATCGGTAGTAGTTGCTATCATATAATTAAAACTACTACCCCCATTATCATCTGATACTCCTAAAGTAAGCGTCAAATATGTCGGTGTATATTTTTTTACTTTTAATTGTGAGATAATGTATCTAATTCTAAAAGTCTTAAGGAACTTAAGTACCTTAAGGGATTGGAGATTTATCTATGGATCGCTTAACCGTTGCAACTGATTCCCAGAAACTCAGCCTTTGGATTAAACGGATTCAGGAATGCAGGGCAAGCAATCAGAACGTGTCTGATTGGTGTACCGCTCATGATGTCAGTATAAAATCTTATTATGATGAGGTATAATTAATTTCGCAAATGATAGATAAGCGCCTAATAGGTTCTTTCCAAAGTTAGTTGATTTGGTAATAATATTCATTCAAAAGTAGCTTTGCCTTTAACAAAAGAAAGCTATTGCGTCCGCCCATAATCCGCTTGGTTGCCTTAATCTTATTCATACTTCCTTCAGCCAAACCATTATTATATTTAACATTTATACCATTTTTTACTGCTGTAATATCATTTTTTAAACCATTGATATAAGTATTCAATTCATCTATTTGTAATTTTTCAGATGCTGAGATCCATGCATCCAGTTCTCTACTCTGGTATGAAAATACAATACGATAAAATTCTCTAAGACCTGTATGGATTTCTCCTAAGATTGGATATTTTTTAATTGTTGCTTCGTATTATTCTATCATTAGACCTTTTACCTTTTCCAGTTTCCTATATATAAGCTGGCAAAGGCATTTTCGTGGGATATATTCAACAGGTTCGCTTTCATTTTGAGCAAGGTTCTTTTGACGTGTTCGTTCTTTTTGCATGAACATCCTAAGGGATGAGACTGTTCCGAGGTATCTCTTTTTACAGATATGATCATAAATTTTACTATATGAAATTCTTTTTGAACGCATCTCGATGACAAGCTATTCATAAGGAGCAAGCTTGTCTGGCATCCTCCGGTCGTAAGGCCCATTATTCGCTGAACAGTCTTCTTTTAAATGGTTTTTAACAGTTGATGTGGTATGCCCTGTTAACCGGGTAATTTCATCAATGGCATGCCTTTTTGAATACAGTTCACTGTCTTCGTCAATGGCAGCCTGTTTGTTTTTCATCTGTTGGAATGCTAACGCTCACGAGAATTTTCTCTTATCTCCGAAAACTCGCTTTCTAGTATTGCAAGATATCTTTATATCGTAGTTGGTGCAGAATGTAAAAGTAAGGCGATATCATTTACAGTATATCTCTCTTTGCGCTTTTGGTAAGTAAAATAGAATCTCTCTATGTGATTTCTGATGTTATAAAGTGCCTGCATTTCATGGTTCTGCGAAACAGCGAGTGTTACTAATCCGGAGGGGAATAATTGGTACATATATTTTTCCACAGCATTAGATAGATTTTTTAATAAATGAAATCTATCGCCGATTTGTATTGCATCAGGATGTGAATTTAAAGATGCCGATGAATACGTCTGTGCTTTATCACGAGAGATTACTTTAAGATTCGGATAAGACTTCAACCATTCTTCGATCTGTTTAGTTTTTCGGGATTCTATGATATCAATAATTCTGTGTGTGTCTAAATCAACCATGACCGATCTATAGGTATATCTTTTTCGAAATGCAAAATTATCAACATAAACTTTAATAACAGAGGTCTTATCCACAACGGCTGGCATTTTTTAGCAGATCATAGATGTTACTTTTACTGGTTTTGATGAAACCAGTCTTTAGTAACGATAATGCGCTTACGTTCAATGGATCCAGAGAGTAGCTCAAAATAATAATCGTAGTGCTGGAAGGCATTCCCAATGACTGTATTAGAAGCATAGCTGTCATTAAGGGAATGCTTTCTTTTATATAAAATAGCATAAGATAGCTAAAAGAAATTAAAAATAAAAAACCCTCTTGCAATTTATCTCTACATAGAGTAATATATAACTACATAGAGATAATGTAGGTGAAGCAATGGCAAAAACAGAGTTAAAAATCCTAATTGGCCTCCATCGGGCCGTAAATTATATTGACCGCCAGTCGACCAAGATTTTTTCAGAGTACCAACTTACCCTGGGACAATTTGCCGTATTGGAAGCTTTGTATCACAAAGGCGATATGACCATCGGCCAGGTTCAGGAAAAAATACTGAGTTCTAGCGGGACCATGCCTCTTATTATAAATAATCTTGAAAAAAGAGGTTATCTTATAAGGGAAACAGACAGTAAGGATAAGAGACGGTGCATTCTGCATATCACTGCTCAGGGGCAGGAGCTGATTGGCCAGGTTTACCCAAGAAATGAAGCCAGAATCATTGAGTTAATGTCCCATTGGACTGATGAGGAAAAGAAAGAACTGGCTATCTTATTAAAAAAGTTTGGAGATGAGATCAATGGAGAGAAAGGTTAAAGAACAGGTCAGAGGCTTCAGAACTCAGGATGGTGCAGGAGTGAAGCTGGTCAGGGTATTAGGATCTGAAACAATGGAGGAATACGACCCCATTCTGATGCTGGATTCCTTTGACAGCACGAATCCTGATGATTACACAGCCGGATTCCCCATGCACCCTCATAGAGGCATTGAAACCATCAGTTATGTGTACCGTGGACAGATGGTTCACAAAGACAGTTTAGGAAATGAAGATTCTATTTCCGACGGAGAGGTCCAGTGGATGACGGCAGGTTCCGGCATCCTCCACGAAGAGAAGCTGCCTGCATCAGAGCGTATGCTTGGAGTTCAGCTATGGCTGAATTTACCGGCAAAGGATAAAATGACCGCCCCTTCCTACCACAGCATCAAAAATGAAGAGATTGAAGAGATTGACCTTGAGAATGGAAAGCTGAGGCTGCTTGCCGGGCAATACAAAGACATAATGGGATACAGGGGTAAATATCTTCCTCTGGACTATTACGATATCCATCTTGATCCCGACGCTTCTATTTTCATAGATACGGAGCCAGACCGCTCGGTTATGATTTTTACCCTGTCAGGGGAGGCTTTTGTCGGGGGCGAACTGGTGAGAGAGAAGACAGCAGCAAAGCTTACTTCCGGAGACAGAGTGGAGATAAAAAGCGTTGAAAAGAATGCCCAGATACTATTTATAAGTTCAACGCCGTTGGGAGAGTCCATAGCCTGGGGAGGGCCAATTGTAATGAACACAAAAGCTGAATTACAAAAAGCTTTTGCAGATTTGGACCAGGGAACTTTCTTGCAAAAAGAAATGTCATATGATAACAAATAAAAATATTTTTAAATTAGACCAGGAGGTATCAAAATGAGTATTATTCAATCTTTAGAAAAACGCAGAAGCTATTATAACATTAATAAGGAACTTCCCGTTGAGATTAGTGAAGTCACCCAGCAGATTGAGAAATTAACAGAGCTGGTGCCGGATTCATTTAATATGAAAAGCTCCCGCATTGTGGTGGCTTTGGAAGAGAAGCAGGAGTTATTATGGGACTCCATTTACGATGTTTTTGGTGGGCAGGTTCCAAGAGAAAAAATTGACAGCTTTAAAGCCGGGGCAGGAACCATCCTCTATTTCTACGACCAGGAGGTAGTAAAAGGGCTGCAGAAGCAATTTCCGCTGTATGCGGATAACTTTCCGGCCTGGGCTATGCAATCCAGTGCAATGCTTCAGATCAGTATCTGGAGCGGGCTGCGGGAATTAGGGGTCGGAGCCTCCTTACAGCATTATAACCCGGTGATTGACCAGAAGGTCCGTGAACTGTTTGATTTGCCGGAGAGCTACCTTCTGATCGCCCAAATGCCTTTTGGCGGCATTGGAAAAGAACCTGATCCTAAAGAGGGGGAAGACATTTCCAAGCGGGTGCGGATCGAAAGATAAATTAATCAAATTAATTTGTGATTTGGAAAAAGCAAGCGTACGGTATGATCATACGCTTGCTTTTTCCTGTGCACTAGGAATCTCTCCCTGCCGTTGTATTGCCAGCCAGATAGCCATAGTGTTAAATATCTGGTTCACTGATCTGACAGTCTGTTTGTTAATAAGATAGGAAGTGGCTGAGACATCCAGGAAATAAAGACATCCAGGAAATAAAGACATCCAGGAAATAAAGACATCCAGGAAGTAAAGATGTCCAGGAAATAAGGATATCCCGGAAATAAAGATATCCAAGCAAAAAGCCATGAAGGTAGAGTGTGGTAAGGCTAAATAAGCATAAGCCTTTTTGAATATACCTATGCTTGAGCAAGCAACACTGTTTGTGACACGGCTGTAAATACGGCAATCAATATCAAAAATCAAGGAAGAGTACGATTAATATAAATATTCCTTTCACATGAACAAGATATGGGAAAAAAGCCATACCAAAGCCATGAGACCGTGAAGTTAACTCGTTGATACTCTTAAGAATCCTTGGTTTGAACGAAATATTCTGATTAAAATTTTAATAAAATTAAGTGGTGAAATATATTTTATCGCTTACTTATTATTAGGTTTATTAGCCGTTAAAACATCACGCTGTTAATAAACTTTCTCATATTCAATAATTTGAGTTATATGATTGAAAGATACTCACGGATCCGTTGAATATATGAAGTATCAATATCTGCTGACAGCAAAGCAGCAAAAGTATGGGAAAAATATAAGAGATAATATACTCTGTAAGGCCAGTGATATGATCATAGCGATACGATCATATCACTATCAACATAGCAATATAAGCATAGCCTTTAACCATTTATCATGCAGATTATTCCCATAAGCAATCCCTCTAACGGTTACAAAAGAAAACTTAACCCAGCCCCAATCAACCCACTTTTCCGGGAATCCCAACCGCCCTGATACCCAAAAAGTATAGAAATTATTCCCCCAACTCCTTAAAAAAATTCTAAAAGTGCTAATTTTCCTCTCAATTTTATCGACAATATACAATGGCACATGTTGTACCTTATTCAATTGAGATAAATAGATGTAGTATTTTAGTCTCTTTTTATAAATAAATATGACCAAATTATTAACGAATGACAAAATAATGTCGAATATTGCGATTTGTTTCGCTTTTCAAACAGTTAGAAACGGCTTATAGTGATTACAAGAAAAGCAGAAAAAGGAGGGTTTTCTATATGACAGACGCTGAGAGGCTAAGGATTATAGAGATGGAGAATGAGAGGCTTATGGAAGAGAATGAGAAACTCCATAAAGTAATTAAAAGGTTAAATCAGACGCTTAACAGATTAATTGGTCGTTACATAAGCGCTGACGGTGTTGCCTGACCAGGGATGGCCGGGGAGTGCGGGGGCACTCCCGGGAGTATCCCTGTCAGGGATCAATCCCGGTTTCGGAACTTTCCTTGCAGCCGGGATCAAGCCCTTTGGTTTTGCGCATCAGTTCCCAGATTGTCTGGTGCATCCATTCAATAGTTTTATTCAGCTTTTCATTTTCTATTTCTAATTCGGTAATGCGATCCCCCATGCGGGCGATAATCTCCCGGTTGTTATTGACCTTGTGTGGCGCCAATAGGCGCCGGACATAGGGAGAAGATGCTGCAATAATGTGGGCGGAAAGCAATTCGTCCCTTGCTTCACAGGAGAGATCCATAAAATCCTGATAGCTGATGGATAAGGTTACCATATCCTCTCTGCATTTGGGGCAAACTGCGTTTCGCTGAAGCTGATAATATCCATAGTAACCGCATTTAGGACAATAATACACGGACAGTTCTCTCATCAGTCTCCTCCTTTTTTTAGATTAAAGACAACCTACTTCTATAATATATAACGTAAAATATTTCAAATTATAACGCAAAAAGGTACAAAATATATAAAAAAATTGTAAGTTTATATAAGCTATACAAAAACCTCCGGATAATTGGTGCAAAATGCATAAAAGAGATCCCCACGCTACTAACGTGGAGACCTCTTTCTTTTTGAACGGATGATTCTTTTGTAATTTGTTGCTATTGTTTTACTGGATAATGCCGTTTACATCGACAATCCATACTTTATCATTGGAATCCTTATAATCTTTATATCCTGCTCCCAGTTCTGGCTTTGTGGCTGACTTGGAAGAGGAAGTTGCTTTCTGGAGGGAACCGCTGGCATTTACAAGGTACTGCTTACCTTCAAAGGAAATAGGAGCAACCTTTAAATCGGCGTCAGCTTCTTTTCTTAAGCCATATTCATACAGGACGTTGTCACGGACACCGTGAACACCCTGTCCTTTGTTGGAACCTTCTGACTGGAAGAACCATACCTGGTTTTCATCCAGATCCTCATCGTAAATTGTCTGCTTTCCAGTAGCCATAGCGCCGTCTGTTCCGAAGTAGAAGTTGGCAATTCCGCCGTCTTCCAGGTTAACGACTTTCAGTCCGGTCTGCATTTCTCCATTAGTATTGAACGCATATTTTTTGGAATCAATGGTAAATAATTCAAGACCCTTTGTTGCGCAGTAAGGAGCGCCGTTCTTGAAATAGAAGGTATAGATTTCGCCTTCTTCGCTGAGTCCGGCAATTCCTTCGATTTCCTTCCAACCCTCAACCCGTGCACCACTTTCCGGATCATAGTACTGGTATCCGGCTGCTGTCTGAGTATCAGAGGCTGCTTCAGAAGCGGTTGCAGTGTCTGGAAGCTTATACCATTCGGTCTGCATGATTCCGTTTACAAAGGTATAATAGTTACCATCAATTTTTTTGTCGACCTGGTTCTCTACCATACGGCCGGTCTTATCAAAATAGTACCAGGAATGGGTTTCATCAAGGTCTTCAGAATCATTCTCAAGCTGAATCCAGCCTGTTTTCATGACGCCGTCACTTACTTCTCCCAAATAATAAGTACTTCCTTCAATCTCGACTTTACCGGTCATCATTTCACCCTGGTCATTGAAGTAGTACAGATTATCATTGATTTTCTGCCATTTGGAAATAACTTCTTTACCGTTTTTTCCATAGTAGTGCCATAAAGACTCAGGCGCATCAGCGGAATCCCAAAATTCTTCGTTGGCAATGGAAATCCATTTGTCAGAAATCCTTTTCCCACTCTCATCTACATAATATTCATCGATCTGTGCATTAGTGGCGACTTCGCCGTCCTCGTTTAAGTAGTACCAGTCTTCGCCGCGTTTTTTCCAAGCATCGGTTACGTAGCTGTCATTATCATCATAAAATTTCCAGCCTCCGTTTTCTTCAACCCAGCCGACTACCTTTGCGTAGACGGTTGCTGCTGTACTGATTAAGCCCAGTTCTGGAGCTGCTACGGTTAATACACCGATAGCGGATAATGCAGCCATCAATTTTAAATGCTTTTTCATAAATATGTTCTCTCCTTTTTTGCAATAAGTTTTATCATGGCCGAAAATCCATAGTTGCATTACTCTGCGATTATAACGTACCTTGAAGGTACTTTGATAGTGTGGTTTGCTGGCAGATATGGAAGGAGATAACATAATAAGAAAAAAGAAGAGAAAAGCCAGGGGTTCCCCCAAAAACCCAGAGAGAATCTTCCGTAACAAGGGATTTCTGAGGAAAAATGGAAGCTTTTAGAAAGTAAGAAAACTTTAATAGGAAAATGAGGGGGAGGTGTGGTATAATCTTCACGAAAGCAATGAGCAGTGCGAATTAGGACACGGAAAAATTTTTGTCGTGCTCGCACGTAAGAAAATTT
Source organism: Lacrimispora brassicae (assembly GCF_054772055.1). Taxonomy (NCBI): domain Bacteria; kingdom Bacillati; phylum Bacillota; class Clostridia; order Lachnospirales; family Lachnospiraceae; genus Lacrimispora; species Lacrimispora brassicae. Next base: position 214,470 of record NZ_BRYH01000049.1, read on the forward strand.
TTGTGTGTCCTAATTCATAGGGCGAATGCCCGTGAGCTTGCAAAGCCGCAGGATTTGCAAGCTGCACTGCGGACTATAATAAACATTCCTCAAAAACTTTACAGGTATATGGCTATGCCCAAAGCATGTGCAAGCAAAAGAAACTCCCTACAGGTATACGACTACGCCCAAACCATATGCCTGCAAGAGAAACTCCCTACAGGTATACGACTACGCCCAAACCATACGCCTGCAAGAGAAACTCCCTACAGGTATACGACTACGACCAAACCATACGCATACAAAAGAAACTCCATACAGTTATACCACCATGCCCAAAGCATGCACATACAAGAGGAACGACCATACAGTTATACAACTATGCCCAGTAAAACATGGCAGGAAAGAGGGAAGGAGAAACGATCCATGAGAATGAAAGTATCCAATTATATCTCCCAGAAACTGGTGGATTCCGGGATTACACAGGTGTTTACCGTTACAGGCGGAGGAGCCATGCATTTAAACGATGCCCTGGGGCATCAGGAGGGAATGCACTGCTTATATAACCATCATGAGCAGGCCTGCGCCATTGCAGCGGAAGCCTATGCCAGAATAAAGGACCGCATTGCCGCTGTCTGTGTAACTACGGGCCCCGGCGGGACCAATGCCATCACAGGAGTGCTTGGAGGTTTTCTGGATTCCATTCCCATGTTGATTTTATCCGGTCAGGTGCGTTATGACACAACGGCCAGATGGTCAGGTGTCGGAATCAGAGCCATGGGAGACCAGGAATTTGATATAACAAAGGCCATTGACTGTATGACAAAATACAGCGAGATGGTGACCGACCCCATGAGAATCCGCTACTCTCTGGAAAAAGCCATTTACCTGGCCTTATCCGGCCGTCCCGGCCCCTCCTGGCTGGACATTCCCTTAAATGTCCAGGGAGCCTATATTGAGACAGAGGATTTAACCGGTTTTTCACCAGAGAACTATGAGCAGGGCGGAGACGGCTGGACCAATAATAATGAAGCAAAAATAAAAGAAGATGAGGCCGGCTACGGAGAAAAACGCCAGATACTTCCGGAAAAAGTATCAGCGGATATTGCCAGGGCCATTTTGGAAAAAATAAAATCCTCCTCCCGTCCGGTAATCAATGCAGGCAACGGGATCCGCATCGGACAGGCCCATGAGGTGTTCCGGAGGGTGGTGGACAAGCTGGGGATTCCCGTGGTCACCGGCTGGAACAGCCAGGACTGTATTGAGGATGAGCATCCTCTTTACACAGGACGAGGCGGCGGAATGGGAGACCGTGCAGGGAATTTTGCCATTCAAAACAGCGACCTGGTCCTTTCCCTTGGAAGCCGCTTAAGCATCCGGCAGGTGGGATACAATTATACCACATGGGCCAGGGAGGCCTATGTGATCGTCAATGATATCGACCCTGAAGAGTTAAAGAAGCCTTCCATTCATGCGGACATGGCGGTTCACGCCAATGTAAAGGATCTTCTGACGGCTCTAGAGGAGCTTCTGGATTCAGAATATAAAGCATCTCCTGAACACCCCCTGTTTGACCAGGGAAAGGGTCTTGATGCCATGACCTGGAATGAAACATGCCGGATGTGGAAGGAAACCTACCCGGTGGTGCTTCCAAAGCATTACAGCAGTAGAGAGAATGAAGAAGTCAATGTTTATGCCCTCATAAATGAGCTAAGCCAGCGTCTTCCTGAAAACCGGATCACCGTGGTGGGAAACGGCTCCGCCTGTGTTGTGGGAGGACATGCCTATATTATTAAGAAAGGGCAGCGATTCCTGTCCAATTCAGCCGTTGCTTCCATGGGCTATGATCTTCCGGCAGCCATCGGAGCCTGTATAGCAGCGTCGGGAGAGGATATCATCCTGGTAACAGGTGACGGCAGCATCCAGATGAACTTACAGGAGCTGCAGACCATCATCCATCACCGTATGCCTGTGAAGATTTTCCTGATCAATAACGGCGGATACCATTCCATTCGCCAGACCCAGAAGAATTTCTTTGGAGAGCCTTTGGTGGGAATCGGGGAGGATAGCCGGGATTTAAGCTTCCCGGATATGGAAAAGCTTTCGGCCGCTTACGGGTATCCTTATGTCTGTGTCCATCATAACAGCCAGCTTGAAGATACCATTGAGACGGCACTGAAAACAGAGGGACCTGTGGTCTGCGAGGTTTTTGTAACCAGAGACCAGAATTTTGAGCCAAAATCCTCTGCAAAGCGCCTGCCTGACGGAACCCTTATTTCACCGCCCTTAGAGGACTTATCTCCATTCCTTTCTGATGAGGAGATGGACCGGAATATGATCATCCCCCGGATCAGCGAATAACACACCCCGCAGTATGCCTCGGGGCATGTGACCCTTGCAGCACTCACCGGATGTAGGAATGGAAGTATTCCTGCGCCTGGCTCATTGCCTGCAGAAATAAAAACCAACAAGGAGAGGAAATACGTTGAACGTTGTTGTAACAGGGGCCACCAGCTTTCTTGGGAGAGCGTTGGTTGACCGGCTTTTAAAGGAGAAAAATCAGGTATTTGCGGTGGTCCGGCCCGGTTCCGGGAATATGGGAAGCCTTGGAGCGGAGCGGCAGGGCCTTGTCCGGATCCAGCGGAATTTAGAAGAGCTTCACGAGCTTTCCCAGGTGATCCATGAACCATGTCAGGCATTTTACCATTTTGGCTGGGATGGCTCAGGGAGTGAGAACCGGATGAAACGAGAGGTGCAGCAGAAGAACGTGGAGGATTCCTTAAAGGCTTTGGAAGGAGCCAGACACCTTGGCTGCAAGCGCTTTCTTTTCAGTGGTTCCCAGGCGGAATACGGAATCCATAAAGAAGCCATGACAGAGGAGACAGAGTGCAGACCTGTTTCCGAATATGGCAGGGCCAAGCTGGAATTTTTAGAAAGGGCAAGGTCCCTGACGGAGAACTGGAGAAAAACAGGCGTTTCAGAAATGGAATACATTCATTCCAGGATATTCAGCGTGTACGGGCCCGGAGACCATCCCTGGTCCCTGGTGGAAAGCTGCCTTAAGGCATTTGGCACAGGAGAGTATATTTCCCTGGGAGAGTGCACGCAAATGTGGAATTTCTTATTTCTTGACGATTGCATCCGGGCGCTGATACTTTTGATGGAACAGGAGAGAGAATCAGTTTCCGGAATTTATAATGTGGCGGGTCCGGAAAGAGAAAACCGTCCATTAAGGGAATACATCCGGACCATGTATGAGGTTTCGGGCTTTCACGGAAGCTATAGCTTCGGGAGAAGGGCGCCCAATGCAGAGGGACCGGCAAATCTTCTTCCTGACATAAAAAAGCTGGAAAATACAATCGGATGGCAGCCCCTTGTGAGTTTTAAAGAGGGGATCAGGAAGACTTATAAGGCTGAAGGTTGAAAGAAAAGCGTCTTTCAGCCTTGAGTTTATGAACCGTGTGCCCCCCTTCATGGGGCATCAACTGGATATGCAGCCATATCCTCTTGATTCATTAGGATACAAAAATATTGACATGGAGGAATTTTTGTGGTATGAGAGATAAGATTTGTATTGTGTGCGGCAGGCTTCTTGGGGAGAAACCATTGATGACTCTTGAAGATATGCCTGCTTCGGCGCAGGATATTCCGGTGGGAGAAGAACTGAAGGAGGAGCATGGGGTTTCCCTTTCTCTCCATCAGTGTGAGACCTGCGGCCTGGTGCAGTTTGACTGTGAACCAGTGGCATACTACAAGGACGTGATCCGGTCCGGCGGATTTACCACCACCATGGTGAACTTAAGAAGAAGTCAGTACCGGCATTTTATTGAAGCATATCATCTGGAAGGGAAGAAACTGATCGAGGCCGGATGCGGTCAGGGAGAGTTTCTTTCTGTGCTGTCAGAGTTTCCGGTAAAGGCCTATGGCATGGAAAACAGGGAATGCCTGGTTCAGCTTGCCAGGGAAAAGGGCCTTACGGTCTGGAAGCAGTTTGCGGAGGAGGGAGAAGTCCTTGCACCGGATGACGGCAGCGCAAGCGGCCCCTATGACGGGTTTTTGTCCTTTAATTTTCTTGAGCACCAGCCGGATCCGGTGGGAATGCTCCGGTGTATTGCGGACAACTTATCAGAGGAAGGTGTGGGCTTAATTACGGTCCCAAGCCTGGAATATATCCTGCAGTATGATGGGTATTACGAACTGATCCGGGACCATTTGGCCTATTATACCTTTGAGACTCTGGGCTATGTGGTGGAAAAGGCCGGGTTTGAGGTGTTGGAGGAAGAAATGGTGAACCGGGATACCCTTTCTGTCATTGTAAGGAAAAGGAAGCAGACGGGTGGTCAGCAGGAAACCGGCGGTCAGCCGTCAGTTGTGGACATATCCGGACTTAAAGAAAGCCTGGATACCATTGGCAGGGAGATGGAGGAGCTGGCAGAGGAACTTAAGAGCCGGGGAAAAAGCTTAGGCCTATGGGGAGCCAGCCATCAGGGATTTACCCTGGCGTCTACCACGGCCATGGGCCGGTTTGCAAGATATATCATAGATTCCGCTCCCTTTAAGCAGGGAAAATACGCCCCTGCCTCTCATCTTCCCATTGTACCCCCGGATCATTATCATAATGACCCGGTAGATGCCATTTTGATCGTGGCTCCGGGCTATACAGATGAGATCGCAGGAATCATACAGGAAAAATTTGGCCAGAATGTGGAGATTCTGGCGTTAAAATCCAATCATTTGGAAAGGATATAAGTAAAACATATGAAAGCTTTTGTTTTGATCGAACCTGGTAAGGTCGGCTGGTATGATGCACCCGAACCGACTGTAACTCCTTATGGGGCAATTCTTCGCCCAATGGCGGTGACTCCCTGTTCCTCCGATGTCCATACGGTATATGGCGGAGGATCCCGGAAGGCGCCCAATCTGATCCTGGGGCATGAATGCGTGGCAGAGGTCCTGGAAACAGGAGAACTGGTCTGCGATTTTGCGGCCGGGGATGTGGTAGTGGTTCCTGCCATCACTCCGGACTGGAGAGCCTTAGGTATCCAGGAAGGGAATTTTAAACACGCATCCGCTCCATTTTCCGGCCATCAGCTTGGAAGGTCGGCACCTGGAGTGTTTGCAGAGAAATTTCTAATCCCGGATGCGGATACCACTTTGGCTAAAATCCCTGAGGGAATCACCTTAGAACAGGCCCTTATGTGCGTGGATGTGGTTACCACGGGCTTTACCGGGGCGGAATCTGCGGATATTAAAATCGGAGATACCGTAGTGGTCCTGGGGATCGGCCCTATTGGGCTGATGGCGGTGGAAGGAGCACGCCTTCTGGGCGCCGCAAGGATCCTGGCAGTTGGCAGCAGGCCCATTTGTGTAACGCTTGCCAAGGAATTTGGAGCCACAGAGGTCTTAAGCTATAAGGATGGCAATGTGACGGATCAGGTCATGGAACGGACAGCCGGCTTAGGGGCTGACAGTGTCATCATCTGCGGAGGCGGGGATGAGGTCTTTGCCCAGGCGGTAGATATGGCCAGGTATGGGATCGGAACCATTTCCAATGTGAATTATTATGGCGGGACCGGAAACCTGCCCTTTCCCAAGTTTTCCGGAGGACGGGGCATGGCAGGAAAGACCATCCACACAGAGCTTGCAAAGGGCGGCAGAGTGCGAATGGAACGCCTCTTAAAAATGGTCCAGTATGGAAGGATCAATCCGGAAAAGCTGGTAACTCACCGCCTTTATGGCCTGGATCAGGTAGAGACAGCTTTACAGCTTATGAAAGAAAAACCGGAAGATTTAATTAAAGTGATGGTTCGGATAGATTGGAAGTGAACATATGAAAACAATTAGCATCGTCATCCCCTGTTATAATGAAGAAGAGAACGTAAATGACATGTACCAGGCGATTGACCATATATTTAAAAGTGATTTGCCAGATTACAGCTATGAACTGATTTTTATTGATAATGATTCCAAGGACCGCACCAGGGAGATCCTCCGGGGTATGTGTTCTCAGGATAAGAAGGTAAAAGGGATTTTTAACGCCAAGAATTTCGGACAGTTCAATTCCCCTTATTATGGCATGCTCCAGTCAACAGGAGACTGTACCATTCTTATGGCTGCGGATTTTCAGGACCCGGTGGAAATGATCCCCAGGTATGTGAAGGAATGGGAAAAGGGCTATAAAATCGTCATTGGGATCAAGAAGTCCAGCAAAGAGAATAAGCTTATGTACTGGCTGAGAACCTGCTATTATAAGACCATTAAGAGGCTTTCCGATGTGGAGCAGATCGAGCATTTTACCGGTTTTGGTTTATATGATGAACAATTTATAAGGGTTCTTAAAGACTTAGACGATCCGACCCCCTTCCTTCGGGGAATTGTGGCGGAGCTTGGTTTCAGGCGCAGGGAGATCCCATACGAACAGCCTAAAAGGCGTGCAGGGAAGACCAGCAACAATTTTTACCGCCTCTATGATGCTGCCATGTTAAGCGTTACTTCTTATACTAAGGTAGGACTTCGTCTTGCCACCATATTTGGAAGCATCTGTTCTTTTGCCAGCATGATGGTAGCCCTTGTTTATCTGGTGATGAAGCTGGTGTATTGGGACCGTTTTCCGGCCGGCATGGCTCCTCTTTTGATCGGCATGTGCTTTCTTGGCTCCGTACAGATCTTTTTTATAGGCCTTGTGGGAGAATACGTTCTGTCCATCAATGCCCGCGTCATGAAGCGCCCTCTTGTGATTGAGGAAGAGAGAATCAATTTTGCGGAAAAAACAGAAAACAGATCAGAAGAAGGGATACTTTTAATGACGGCATCCATGGAGGATTGGGATCAGCGATGAAATATAAGATAGATGTAGCAAGAATCCGTGAAAACTCAATCGTATTAAACGGCTGGGTCATTGGAAAGAGCCTCCAGTCGGAAGCAGAGTTCCAGGTTTTGGACGGACAGGAAAAAAACGTGGAATTCAAGTATGTCCCGGTCCGCAGAGATGATGTTTGCCAGATATACTTTAAGAAAGCTTTTGACAGGGATTTAGGGTTTGATATCCGGATCCCCTATGTCCGGGAGAAAAATGAGGACCGGATCCTGGTGATCCGGTGCGACGGAAAAACAGCCAGAGTGAAACTAAATGCCCAGATCATCGAAAAACAGAACAGCTCTGCCCATAAAAAAAGTGCAAAGTTAAAAAGCATGATGAATGTGCAGACCTTTCAGTCCGCCGTGGATTTCTGGAAGGAAAACGGTTTTAAGGCTTTTGTATTAAAATCCAGACATAAGCTTCAGGGAATTGACAGCGATTATGATTATCCGGAATGGTATGCTCTTACGAAAACCACGGATGAGGAGCTGGAAGCCCAGAGAAAGGCAGCTTTTGAATATATGCCTAAAATGTCCGTGGTAATCCCTGCTTATAAAACTCCGGAGCGCTATTTGTCGGCCATGCTGGATTCCCTGCTGGCCCAGACCTATGGGAACTGGGAAGTGTGCATCGCAGACGGAAGCCCAAAGGGAGAGGGCGTGGAACGGGTATTAAAACGCTATGCCATAAAGGATGAACGGATCCGTTATGTGATTCTGGGAGAGAATAAGGGGATCGCAGGAAATACCAATGCTGCCATTGAAATGGCCAAGGGAGATTTTATCGTCCTGGCAGACCATGATGACACTCTTGCGCCTGATGCGTTGTTCGAGTGTGTTAAAGCAATTGATTCTGATCCGGAAATAGATGTGGTTTATACTGACGAGGACAAGCTTGACATTGACGGAGGAGAATTATTTGAACCTCATTTTAAGCCGGACTTTAACCCGGATCTTTTAACAAGCGTTAATTATATCTGCCATTTGTTTGTGGTGAACCATGAACTGCTTCTGGAGGTGGGAGGCTTTCGGGAGGAATACGACGGAGCCCAGGATTATGATTTCATTTTCCGCTGTACGGAAAAAGCCAGAAGGATATACCATATTCCCAAGGCTCTGTATCATTGGCGCTGCCATCAGAATTCCACTTCAAGCAATCCTGAGAGCAAATTATATGCCTTTGAGGCAGGAGCAATGGCCATTAAGGCCCATTATGAACGGGTAGGCACCCCGGCCCTGTCCGTGGAAAAGGGCATTGATTACGGAATCTATCATACCACCTTTGAAATCACAGGAGAGCCTTTGGTTTCCGTCATCATTCCCAACAAGGATCACAGTGCTGACTTAGATTTATGTGTGCGCACCATCATAGAGAAGTCTACCTATCAAAACCTGGAATTCATTGTTGTGGAGAACAACAGCATTGATCCAGAAACCTTTGCCTATTATGACAGGATCCAGAAAGAGTTTGATTTCATCCACGTGGTTAAGTGGGAACGGGAATTCAATTACTCCGCCATCAACAACTTCGGCGTTGCCCATGCAAAGGGCGAATATCTCCTATTTTTAAATAATGATACGGAAATGATCAGTCCGGAAAGCCTCCATGAGATGTTAGGCTTCTGCCAGAGAGATGATGTGGGCATTGTGGGGGCCAGGCTTCTTTATGCCGATGACACCATTCAGCATGCTGGTGTGGTGGTCGGCTTCGGCGGCATTGCCGGGCATACCTTTATCGGGCTTCACAAGGCGGAAAGCAGCTACTTTAACCAGGCCATGTGCGCCCGGGATTACAGCGCTGTAACGGCTGCCTGTATGATGAGCAAAAAGTCTCTGTTTGAGAAGGCAGGAGGTTTTTCCGAAGACCTTGCCGTTGCCTTTAACGATATTGATTACTGCATGAAGATACGATCCTTAAATAAACTGGTGGTTTACGCTCCCTATGCCCTGTTCTATCATTACGAGTCAAAATCAAGAGGGCTTGAGGATACGCCGGAGAAAGTGGCCCGTTTTAATCAGGAGATTAAAAAGTTTTCCCAGAAGTGGCCGGATATCTTAAGGGAAGGGGATCCTTATTACAACCCTAACTTAACCCTGCGTAAATCCAATTTTGCTCTGCGGGACCTTCGAAAGGAAAAAATCGGGGAACCTTATCAACTTGAGGTGTGAGATGGAGAAAAAAGTAACGGTTATTATTCCAAATTATAACGGATTGAAATTTATGGAACCTTGTTTTAAGGCCCTGGAAGCTCAGAGTGATAAGAACTTTGAGCTTCTTGTGGTGGATAACGGTTCCACAGATGGAAGTGTGGAATGGTTAAAGGAGAAAAACCTCCCTTCTGTTTTCCTGGGGGAAAACACAGGATTTTCCGGGGCAGTGAATGTGGGGATACGCCAGGCCAAAACGCCTTATGTCATTTTGTTAAACAATGACACGGAGCCGGAACCTGATTATGTAAAGGAACTGGTAAGGGCCATGGACCGGTCGCCTAAGATATTCTCCGTCAGCAGCAAAATGATCCAGCTTTACCATAAGGATCTTATGGATGATGCAGGAGATATGTACAGCATTTTAGGCTGGGCCTATCAAAGGGGTGTGGGACAGAGCAGCAAGGGCTATAAAAAGGCCCGCAGCGTGTTTGCGGCCTGTGCAGGCGCCGCTATTTACAGGCGGGAAGTGTTTGAAGAAATCGGCGGCTTTGACGAGGCCCATTTTGCCTATCTGGAAGACATTGATGTGGGGTACAGGGCAAAGATCTATGGATATGAAAACCTGTACTGCCCGACAGCCGTTGTTTATCACGTAGGCAGCGGAACCAGCGGATCCAAGTATAACTCTTTTAAGGTCCGGCTGGCGGCCAGGAACAATGTTTATTTAAATTATAAGAACATGCCGGCTTTACAGCTTTTGGTGAACTTACTTCCTATTTTAGCCGGAATCTTTGTGAAATACCTGTTTTTCCGGAAGATCGGTTTTGCCTCCGACTATGTGGAAGGGTTGAAAGAGGGGGTAAGGACGGCGAAGAATACCAGGAAGGTAGGGTTTCGGATGGCCCATCTTGGCAGCTATTTTCGGATCGAAGGGGAACTGATCTTTGGCACGTTCCTCTATATATGGGAATTTTTACGAAGAAAGTTAAAAATTTTCAGTTCATTTTAAGAATAATTTAATGGCATCATATTGACATATCATGTATAATAAACGGGAATTATGGTGGAGAAGTATGGTGCAATGCACGGATGGAAGGTTTTACTGCTATGATTAAGGATAATCAGAAAAAATTAAACGGGTTTCACGTAGTGCTGGATGGACTGGTCATTGTATTATCTTATGTATTGGCATGGCTGCTTCTTTTGCTGGGAAATCGGTTGTTCAGCCCTTATAAGCAGGTATTGAGGCCTCAATACTATTTTGCAGCGCTTCTTATCATATTGCCCATCTATTTGCTGCTTTACGGCATCTTCCATTTGTATGCGCCGAAGAGAGTCCAGGAGAGGCGGTATGAGTTTGCCAATATCTGCAAGGCCAATCTTTTGGGAGTTCTGCTCTTTACCCTGATTCTGTTTCTGGTAAAGAAGAACCCTTATTTCCGTGAGTTCTCTACCAGGATGGTATTTTACTTCTGTATCTTCAACATTGTCCTGGAAACGGTCGTGCGGAACCTGCTTCGTTCTACGCTCCGCTCCATGCGTTCCAAGGGCTACAATCAGAAGCACATCCTTCTGATCGGCTACAGCCGTGCGGCGGAAAGCTTTATAGACCGGGTTCGGGTGAATCCTGAATGGGGCTATCAAGTCAAGGGAATCCTTGACGACACAAAGGAATGGGGAACCGGATACAAGGGGATCAATGTCATCGGAAAGGTTCGTGACTTAGATGAGATTCTTGCCCTAAATTCCCTTGATGAAATCGCCATTACCTTAAGCATTAACGAATATGCCAATCTGGAAGGAATCGTGGCTTCCTGTGAAAAATCAGGCGTCCATACCAAGTTTATACCGGACTATAATAACATGATACCCACAAGGCCCTTTATTGAGGATCTGCAGGGTCTGCCGGTAGTCAACATCCGCCGGGTGCCTCTTACGGATACGGTGAATGCCCTGGTAAAACGGCTGGTGGACATTTTAGGAGCTTCTGTTGCTCTGATTTTATTTTCTCCTGTCATGCTCATAGCTACGGTTCTCATAAAGCTTACTGCTCCGGGACCGCTGATTTACAAACAGGAGAGGGTAGGCCTTCATAACAGGCCGTTTCATATGTATAAATTCCGTTCCATGGTGGTACAGACGACCTCTGAGGAAAAGGCAAAATGGACGACTCCTCATGATTCCCGTGTGACGCCTGTGGGACGCTTTATCAGAAAGACAAGCATTGATGAAATGCCTCAGTTTATCAATGTTCTTCGGGGAGACATGAGTCTGGTGGGACCAAGACCGGAAAGGCCTCTCTTTGTTGAGAAATTTAAAGAGGAGATCCCCCGTTATATGATCAAGCACCAGGTCCGTCCCGGAATCACCGGCTGGGCTCAGGTGAATGGCTACCGGGGCGATACTTCCATTACAAAGAGGATCGAACACGATTTGTATTACATCGAAAACTGGACCCTGGGATTTGATTTTAAGATCTTATTCCTTACCATATTTAAAGGGTTTATTAATAAAAATGCGTACTGATATTTGGATACGACACGATTAAGATGAGGTTAAATAAATGAGAAATGAATTTGATGATGAAGCAGGCCGCGAGGATATTAGAAAGAGAAAGCGCGGTTTCAATTCAAAACCAGATCCGTCTGATGAAGATTACTACCTGGATGATGATTATGAGGATTATCAGGAGAAAAAATACGGCAGTACAGATCAGGGGGCAATCCGGAATGATATCATGAAAAAGGCTGGTGATACGGCCGGAGGGCAAAGCAGAGCCGGAGAAAGGGCCAGGAGCACTGACCGTCCCCAGTCTGCCTCCGGAAGCGGCCGGGCAGCCTTTAGGGGTCAGACCTCATCGGAAGTCGGTCCAAGTAAAAACCGGGGAACAGCCGGAGGCCGTGCTGGTTCAGGAGATAGTCAGGGAACAGCCGGAGGCCGGAGCGTCTCAGGAAACAGCCAGGGAACCGCGGGAAGCCGTGGTGTTTCAGGAAATGGCCAGAGCACAGCAGGAAGCCGAAGTGTCTCAGGAAATGGCCAGAGCACAGCGGGAAGCCGTAGTGTCTCAGGAAACAGCCAGGGGACCGCGGGAAGCCGTAGTGTCTCAGGAAACGGTCAGGGAACCGCGGGAAGCCGTAGTGTCTCAGGAAATGGTCAGGGAACCGCGGGAAGCCGTGCTGCTTCAGGAAATGGCCAGGGCGCATCAAGAGGCCAGATTGTCATTGGAGATGGGAACATAAGGCAGCAGCAGAGAGTGGCGGGGCAGGAAAAAAGTTTGGCTGCCAGCCGGTCTGCAGCACAGGCTGAAAAGAAAAGAAAAGTCCGCCGTATCATTGTTATGGTAATTTTGGAGATCGTTACACTGGCAGGCATTTTTGCCTATGCGTATGTGGCCAGGCTTATGGGAGCCATTCAAAGGCCCGATAATTTCAATGAAAACCAGGTGCGTAATGAGATCATGTCTCCGGAACAGAAAAAGCATATGACAGGTTACCGCACCATTGCCGTATTCGGTGTTGACAGCCGGGATGGCAATGTGAATAAGGGAACCAATGCCGACGTTATCATGATCTGCAATATCAACAGAGATACCGGAGAGATCAGACTGGTATCCGTGTTCCGTGATACATATATGAATACGGGAAATGGAAATACCTATAACAAAATAAACGCAGCCTATGCTACAGGAGGAGCCGCTCAGGCCCTGGCTGCCCTTAATAAGAATCTGGATCTGGATATCAGCGAATACGTTACTTTTAACTGGAAATCCGTTGCTGACGGGATCAATATGCTGGGTGGGGTGGACATTGATATCACCAAAGCGGAATTCCGTTACATCAACTCCTTTATTACAGAGACAGTGGAGAAGACAGGAGTGCCGTCGGTCCATTTGAAATCTGCCGGAATGAATCATCTGGATGGGATTCAGGCAGTGGCCTATGCCAGACTGAGAAAAATGGATACCGACTTTGCAAGAACAGAGCGTCAGCGTCTTGTGATTCAAAAAACCTTTGAAAAAGCAAAGAAAGCGGACCTTGGACTGCTTAACAGAATCTTATTGATGGAAGTGGATCAGATAGGATCAAACCTTACCTTTAGTGATTTTACAGAACTGCTTCTGGATATAAGCAAGTACCATATCGGCCAGACCGGGGGCTTTCCCTTTACCCGTGGTGATATGACCATAGGAAAAAGAGGGGACTGTGTAATTCCCCAAACTCTGGAGACCAATGTATCTGAACTCCATAAGCTTCTTTTTGATAAGGAAGATTATGAACCATCAGACATGGTAAAGAAAATAAGCGCTAAAATAGCTGCTGATTCCGGCATGTATAAACAGGGATCCACTGGAACCAAAGCTACCAAAGACGATGATGATAATACAAAGAAGACCACGGAAGCCACGAAACCGGAAAAGAGCACCGAAGCAGAGGAATCTTCCTCCCAGGGAGGAACAGGAGCCACAGATGAAAACGGAAAGCCTGTAAAGCCTACGGATTCCTCGGAAAGTAGTACGGGCGAGACAAAGGAAACCAGGCCAGGGGAGTCAAGGCCTTCAGAAACAACCACTGGAGCAACCAAGCCAGGAGAAACAAAGCCTTCGCCTACCACCAGTGCGGCAGAGACGACTACAGGCTCTCATGGACCGGGAAACGGTCAGACAACAACGGCGGCTGAGGAGACAACAGCTCCTCAGACCACCTCGGCAGGCCCGGGCGGACCGGGAGAGACAACCTCATCCCAACCTTCCAATGGAGCCGCCAACCCGGGCTCGGAAGTACCGGTGGTTTCTGCACCGCCAACCGGCAATTAATCAGGCAGATGATAGAAAAACACCCCGCAGACAGGGCCTTGATGATAGAAAAGGCCGTTGCTGCGGGGATTTTTTTATTTTCACATATTCAATATAGTTTTATCACAAAATGGTCACATTTCATTGATAAACTCTGATTATCAAAAGAAATAAAAGGTATACATGAAAGGAGATAGATCTTATGTATGACGAGAATGAAAACAAAGACATTGACACAGGCCGTATGAATCCTGAAGAGCATAAAGAAGAAGCAGTTACCACAAATTTTACTATGAGTGATCCGGATTTGGAAGACTCCAGTCCCCAGGAGGCTGAAAGCGGCAGTCAGACCGAAACTCAAAGCTCTTACGAAGCACAGCAGAATATTCCTCATTACCAGGAATACCAGTATCACAGGGCAGCGGAACAAAGTGTGTTCCAGGAAGAAGCAAGGCCTAAGAAGAAAGGCGGCTTTGCAAAGAAGGCAGCCGGCCTTGTAGGAGGAGCTCTTATCTTTGGAGTGGTTGCCGGAAGCACCATGGTGGGAATCAACTGGGCGGCCGGAGCTTACGGAAATAAGAATGGCCTGGAAATCAGCCAGGCAGAAACCATTCCTTCGTCCACTAATGCAGAAGGAGTCCAGGCGGCCAATACCTCAAGCATTACTGCCGCCAACGATGTATCAACCATCGTGGACAAAGCCATGCCCTCCGTAGTTGCCATTACCAGCAAGATGATTTACGAAAGCCAGACCTGGTTCGGTCCCATGCAGAGGGAAGGGGTAGGCAGCGGTTCCGGTATCATCGTGGGAAAAAACGATGATGAACTGTTGATCGTGACCAATAACCACGTTGTCCAGGGAGCGGAGGAACTGAAGGTCACCTTTATTGATCAGGAAGCCGTAGATGCTTCCATTAAGGGAACGGACGCGGACAGCGACCTGGCAGTGATCGCAGTTTCCCTGAAAGGTATTTCTTCCGACACATTGTCAAAGATTGCCATTGCCTCCCTTGGAAATTCCGATAGCCTGAAGGTAGGCCAGGGAGTGGTTGCCATCGGCAATGCTCTTGGCTACGGACAGTCCGTTACCGTTGGTTATGTCAGCGCTCTTGACCGCTCCGTCCAGACTGAGGATGGAACCAGCCGGGATCTCCTTCAGACCGATGCAGCCATTAATCCTGGCAACAGCGGCGGCGCCTTATTAAATATGCGTGGCGAGGTGGTGGGCATCAATTCCGCCAAGTATTCTTCCACAGAGGTAGAGGGTATGGGCTATGCCATCCCCATTTCCAAGGCCCAGAATATCATTGACACCCTGATGACCAGAAAGACCAGGACTCAGGTGACTGATGAAAACCAGGGATATCTGGGAATCCAGTGTAAGAATATCGATGGAACCACAAGCCAGCAGCTTGGCATGCCTCAGGGCGTGTTTATCTATAAGATCGTGGAAGGCGGCGCTGCTTCCAAATCTGATCTGCAGGAAAAGGATATTATTACCAAGTTCGACGGCCAGGGTATTAAAACCTATGATGATTTGACCAACATGCTTAAATATTATGAAGGAGGAACTACCGTGACTCTTACTGTCCAGTCTCTTGAAAACGGACAGTACGTGGAAAGAAATGTAGATATTACCCTTGGCAAGAGACCGTCAGAGGTTCCGCAGCAGGGTTAAGTGAAAGTACCCAGGTCCAATGATTGGACCCCTCCTGTTAAGCAGACAGATGAAAAGTTATAAAGTATCGCTTGCCCTGCTGCAAGCGGCAGGAAGTGGTCTCGCTGGAAAAACGAAAAACCATGGTCACGCCTCTTTTCAGAGAAAAATATAAAGCCTGATAGAACCCACACGGTATGTGTGGATTTTATCAGGCTTTGTTTCTGTTAGTTGATCTTCTTTTGTTACGGCCCTTTCCACCGAAACTTTATGGCAGCAGGTTAAGAGCAGTTTATCGATTTGGAACGTGAATGTCAGTTTTGGCAATGTAGGATTGAGAACCCCCCTGCTTGTAATATTCTAAAACTCGTATAATAGCCTGCTTTGCTGCCTTATTCTTGCGCCCTGTACCACGTTTCCTGTTTCCTGTCCTTGGGGGTGGTAATTTTTAATCTCTGTCAATCATAGTGCAGGATAAAGTACTGGAATTGTCCAGGATGGAGAAAAACACAAGTTAAGCTTGATATTATACTCACAATGTTATATAATCAACTTGTTGAATATATAACCGTGGAGGTATTAGTATGTCACTCAAGTATGGTCTGTTAGGACTCTTGAATTACGGCTCTATGACGGGCTATGAACTGGATAAGGCGTTTAAGGATTCTCTTTCGTTTTTCTGGCAGGCAAAGAACAGCCAGATTTACCGGGAGCTGGATGCCATGGAATGCTGGGGCTGGCTGACCAGCGAGCGCATTATTCAAAGCGAGAAACCGAACAAGAGAGTATATGCCATAACAGATAAGGGAAAAGCAGAACTTAGCAATTGGCTGTCCTTGCCTGAATCAGATATTGCCGATGCAATGCGTGTCAGGAGTGCGTTTCTCATGCGCGTATTTTTTGCTGGAGAAACCAGTACCGAACAATCACTGGAATTGCTTCGCGCATATCGGGAAAAATGTCTGGAAAGCAGTAAAGGAATGAACGCTGCCCATGATGCGATCGCTGAATATGAGGCGGTTGTTAGCGATGATGAAAAATCAAAATACTGGAAAATAGCTGCGCTTTACGGGGACGCATTTTTCCATGCAGGACTTACCTGGGCGGATAAAGCAATCGCAATTTTAGAGGAGAGGTGAAATGATGAAGGTCTTGGTTTTGAACGGTTCTCCTAAAAATGAACATAGTAATACAATGTGCCTTACCCGTGCTTTTTTGGATGGGACTGATTGGGCGGACACAGAAATTATAGATGTGGCTGCAGCCAACGTAAAGGGCTGTCTGGGCTGCTTCGCCTGTTGGAATAAGACACCGGGAAAGTGTGTCATAAACGATGGAATGGGTGAAATTCTAGACAAGATGATTGCCGCCGATGTTGTCATTTGGTCTTTTCCGCTGTATTACTTTGGCGTTCCCGGCGGATTGAAAAACCTCATCGACCGACAGCTTCCCCTTAACCTGCCGTTTATGGCGGAGGGGACGGAGAGCGGAGAGCATCCGCCGCGCTATGATTTAACCCATCAAAAACATATTATTATTTCCACTTGTGGCTTTTGGGCGGCAAAAGATAACTATGACGCCGTGATCCCCATGTTTGACCACTTTTGCGGAAAGGGTAACTATGCCGCAATCCTTTGCGGCCAGGGAGAGTTGTTTCGTGTGCCGGAACTGAAAAGCCGTACGGATCCATATTTGGAACTTGTCCGCGGAGCAGGGGCAGAATATGCTGCAGGAGGGATTCGTGCAGGAACACAGGCGGAGCTTGCAAAGCCCCTATATCCCCGGGATGTGTTTGAAAAAATGGCGGATGCTTCCTGGGGTGTTGCCAAAGATAAGGGGTCGGGCAACCTGGCAGACGACAGCCTTAACTTTACAACGCAGATGGCGGCATTATATAGGCCGGACGGTACAGAACGTGTATTGGAATTTTATTATACCGACATCGATAAAACCTATCAAATATTACTGACAAAGCAAGGGTCTGAAATCCTCACTGACGGTTTCAAACCATATACCACAAGGATTGAAACTCCGTACCCGGTCTGGCGTTCCATTTCCCGGGGCGAAATTTCCGGGCAGGATGCGCTGTTTCAGCGGCTTTATAAAGTCCTCGGTGATTTTAGCCTGATGCTCAAATGGGATGAACTGTTCGGCACATACGTTCCCCCAAAGCCTGCAAATGGATCCCCTCAGCATAAAACCAACATGAAGCTGCTTCTTGTACCATGGATTGTAATCTGGACGGCAATCGCCATAAATCCCACTGTCGGCGGAGTGTTGGGGATTATCACGGCAACGTGCGTTCCGTTGTTATGGCGAAAGTTCCGGCCGGTTGTTTATGAGCAGATCAGCGTTCCGATGGTGGCGTGGCTTTCTCTGGCGGTTTTACTAGGCATGGATGTAAGGCTTATTCTTACCGGCAGTTATTTGATATTTGGGCTTATGTGGCTGATCGGCGCATTTCCTAAAATACCGCTGACCGCTTTTTACAGCGCGGCGGGCTACGGAGAAGAAATCGCCTTTGCAAATCCGCTTTTTATCAGTACAAACCGCATATTGACCGCCGCATGGGGGGGACTATATCTTGTCACGCCCATTTGGACATACATTTTGCTGGGTACTGGTTTTTCAGCTTACACAGGTTTAATCAATTCTGTTTTACCTGCGTTGATGGGTATTTTTACGGTATGGTTCCAGAAATGGTATCCGGCACGATACGCAAGAGGATAAGAGCAGGTGCAGCGGCCAAGGAAAAGAAAAGTTCCATCCTTTGATATGGCTGTTCCGGTCATCCTCCAATAAAGATTAATTACAATTCATCGGCAATCCTTTGGCTCTGTGAGAAGCAGCTGGGATTTTTGTAAAAATCTTTATTGGAGGAATGCTAATTCAGGTTTTAGCTTCAAGCTGCTTTATGATAACCGGCAGGTAAATAGGCAGTAACTCCCATTCTAAAGGACGGCTGTTAAAAAAAGTGCTTGACAAACAGGACAGCGGCAGGTATTGTAACATACAGTTAGCTAGTGCTAACTATATGCTTTGGCCCATTGGTTCCCTTCTGCCAATGGAATACATAAAGTGGGGAGCCTGATGTCTGATTTCCTATATAAATCGAATTTATGATATACATGAAGTAAAGCGGAAGGTAATAATTAAGGAATGGGAAGTGTTTCTCAGGGTATGAAATTATGAGCGCGACACAGCAGGAAAAAGAAATATACGGTGAACATGTGCAGGTTGTTTCCCGTTTAAGCGACTGCGTGATTTACCGCATTGCCGATGGAAGCGGAGATATGGTGGTAACCAGTTATCAGGTGTTTCCAGGAATCCAGTTGGTTTACAACGACGTACATATAGGAAGATGTTCCATTGACTATGGAGTTCTTGGAAACGTGATGGAGATCAATCACTGCCGGGAAGGGCGCATAGAGTGCGGGTACCGGGAGGATTTTTTTTATCTCACCCAGGGCGATCTTGCAGTGAGTAAAAAGGGCGCCGCAGGTCACGACTCCTGTTTTCCTTTAAACCATTATCATGGGATAGCAATCGTCATTGACATTGACAGAGCGCCTGCGTGTATGTCCTGTTTTCTGGATGATGTAAATGTACGGCCCTGCGTCCTGATGGAAAAATTCTGCAGTGGGGACAAATGCTTTGTTGCCCGGTCAAAGCCCTGCCTTGAGCACATTTTTTCAGAACTGTATGCCGTACCTGACAGCATAAAAAAGGGTTATTTCAAAGTCAAGATACTGGAACTTCTGCTGTTCTTAAGCGGCATGGATCTAAGTGAAGACCTGATGGAAAAGCGCTGCTTCACAAAGTCACAGGTTGGCCTTGCCAAGAGTGTGTGCCAGTATCTGGCGGAACACATGGACCACCGGGTGACAATTTCTGAGCTGGCAGATATTTTCCACGTTTCCCAGACAGCCCTTAAGAACAGTTTTAAGGGAGTTTACGGCGTTTCCGTTTATTCTTACATCAGGGAACAGAAAATGCAGGCGGCGGCCCTGATCCTGCGCCAGACAGACCGCTCTGTACTGGAGATCGCGGGGATGTATGGCTATGACAACGGCAGCAAATTTGCGGGAGCTTTCCGGAATGTCATGGGCATGACACCCAACGAATACAGAAATACAAAGGAAGAAGAACAAGTCTGGGCTGATAAGTAAAGGCCGGAAGGCAATGGCTCATTGGGACAAAATGCCCGTTTGGAGCCTTCTTCTTTCCTTTTGGAGTGGAGGCGGCCTCGCTTTTTGTGTAAAATAAGAAACAATCATTGACAGCGCCCTGGAGGCGCATTCACTTTAACATAAAGTTAGCTTGAACTAACTGAAGGATTGGAGGTAATCCCATGAGCGTGGTGATCGTTGGAGGAAACGAATGCATGGTTCGGCAATACAAAGAACTATGTCAGGAATATAGCTGCTGTGCAAAAGTCTTTACAGAGATAAAAGGTGGGCTGAAAAATAAAATCGGCAGACCGGATTTGCTGGTGCTTTTTACCAGCACCATGTCACATAAAATGGTGCGTTGTGCTTTGAGTGAAACAAAAGGGCTGGATACCATAATCGCCCGTTCTCACTCCAGCTCAATGTCAGCCCTGAAAAACATCCTGAGAGAACATGCCGTATAGGAGGGACAACATGTCAGAAGAACTGCTGATCCGGCACTGTGCTCCCACATTGGCTGGAATAAAAACCGGAAATATGTTTTCCTGTCCTTACCAGTCAAAGGAAGAGATACATAATGAGGTGAGGCGGCTGAACCGCATCCTTGCACCAAAAGGGGTCCGGGTTTTGCCTCTGCGTTACTTCAAACAGAGGGCTTTGATCTATCTTTATCGTCCAAGCTGCTTAAGAAGGGATCTGGAAGATGGATATGCCTCATCTTTGCTGAAACAATACGGATATTCCTTTGAAAATCCCCAGCGCTGTGTGGTCCAGTTGGTAAACAGGCTGCGCACCTGCTCCGGATTTCCTCATGAAATCGGTTTGTTTCTTGGCTATCCGCCGGAGGATGTTCAGGGGTTCATCGAAAACAGGGCCTGTCACTGCAAATGCATCGGCTGCTGGAAGGTTTACGGCGATGAGGAAAAGGCAAAAAAGACCTTTAGCCGGTATAAAAAATGCACTGAAGCTTATTTTGCCCAGTGGTCAAAAGGAATCGCTGTTGAACGGCTTACCGTGGCCGTTTGATATAGAATGTTTGATTAGGAAAGGTTGGTTATACATCATGAGTAAAATTGCAGTAGTTTATTGGAGCGGAACTGGAAATACCGAGGCAATGGCAGCAGCCGTGGTGGAGGGAGCAAAGGAAAAGGGCGCAGATGCCGTCATGCTCACCCCCTCTGAATTTGATGCTTCCACAATTGATTCCCTGGATGCAATTGCTTTTGGCTGTCCTGCCATGGGAGGGGAAGTTTTGGAGGAAGATGAATTTGAACCTATGTTTTCTGCCTGCCAGTCAAAGCTTGGCGGAAAAAAGATCGCGCTGTTTGGTTCCTATGGCTGGGGTGACGGCGAATGGATGCGTACATGGGAAGAGACTTGCAAAGGCGCTGGTTTGGAACTTGCCTGTGACAGCGTGATCTGTAATGAAGCGCCTGACGATGAGGCTGTAGCAGCCTGCAAAGCCCTTGGTGCGGCACTGGCGGAATAAATAGGAAAGCAGTTTCAGACGGTCCCAGATTGTGGGATAATTCAGAATTGATCTCATAGCACGGAATATTTGTCCTTTCAATATTCCGTGCTATTTTTTCGTGTATGGATTTGCTATAATGGATTTATGTTTACAGGCCGGAATTATGAGGAGGGGATGGTATGGCATTAAGTGTATTTGGAAAAAAGGAAGAAATGCCCTGTGATAAAAATTTAGGAGAAGTTTTAGAAGATAAGAAGCTGGTTTGGGATAATATTATTAAATCTATGGAAGATACTTATCAGGATATGAGTTATGAATGGAAATTTTACAGCAAACAGGCCGGCTGGTCCTTTGTTATAAAAAGCAGGAAGCGTACCGCTATGTATCTGATTCCCCAGGAAGGGTATTTTAAAGCCGGCTTTGTATATGGGGAAAAGGTCCTCAAAGAAGCAGAAAAGGCGGATATTCCCGAAAACCTCATAAATATTATAAAAGAAGCCCAGTGCTACGCAGAGGGACGTTCCTTTATGATAGATGTGAAAAGGGAAGAAGAACAAGGCCTCATTGAAACATTAGTCAAAATTAAATTGAATAATTAGCAGCAGCCTGACTCATTAAAAAAATCTAAATTGCCGGTCCGCACTTGTAACAGCCTTTTAAATGCTTTATAATAATCTGGTATCGGTGCATAATTACAGATAGAAGGAGATTACAGCTTGAACGAGAAGGATTTTCCTGAGGAAAAGATGGAAGATACAGTTGCCGGCGGCTCTGACGCCGGCAAAAAGAAAAAAGAGGAAGATGAGTATGAAAAAATCTGCTATGTCTGCCGCAGGCCGGAGAATGTGACAGGGCCTATGGTTTCTATGCCAGGCGGTATGAATCTGTGCCATGACTGTATGCAGAAGGCATTTGATTCCGTAACTCAGGGCGGATTTGATATAACAAAGATTCAGAATATGCCTTATATGAATTTGAATCTCAGCGATCTTGGCAGTATCAACAAAAAGGACCTTGAAATACCCAATAAGCAGAGGGTAAAGAAAAGAGCTGAAAAGGAGCCGGGGCAGGAGCTGAACCTAAAGGATATCCCGGCGCCTCATGTCATCAGGCGGAAGCTGGACGAATACGTGATCGGCCAGGAGCAGGCAAAAAAGGTGATTTCTGTAGCGGTTTATAATCATTATAAAAGGGTTTATTTAACGGATTCTAAAAAGAAAGATGAAGAAGAGAATGTGCAGATTGAAAAATCCAACATTTTAATGATCGGCCCTACGGGAAGCGGGAAGACTTACCTGGTAAAGACCCTGGCCAGGCTTCTTGATGTTCCCCTTGCCATTGCCGACGCTACCTCCCTTACAGAGGCCGGTTACATTGGCGATGATATAGAGAGCGTGGTTTCCAAGCTGCTGGCAGCGGCTGACAATGACGTGGACAAGGCGGAACGGGGCATTATCTTCATTGACGAGATCGATAAGATCGCAAAAAAGAAGAGCACCAGCAGCAGAGATGTAAGCGGGGAGTCTGTCCAGCAGGAGCTTTTAAAGCTTTTAGAGGGAAGTTCGGTGGAGGTTCCTGTAGGCTCTAACCAGAAGAATGCCCTCACTCCAATGACTTCGGTCAGCACAGAGAATATCCTCTTTATCTGCGGTGGAGCGTTCCCGGATATGGAAGATATTATAAAGGAGCGGCTGAAGGAGAAATCGTCCATTGGCTTTTCCGCAGAATTAAAGGACCGGTATGAGAAGGATCCAAATATCCTGTCTCATGTGGCAAATGAGGATTTACGAAAATTTGGCATGATCCCGGAATTTCTAGGCCGTCTGCCCATTACGGTGACCCTGGAGTCCTTGGATAAGGACCTGCTGGTCCGGGTTTTAAAGGAACCCAAGAATGCCATTTTAAAGCAGTATAAAAAGCTTTTGGAGCTTGATGAGGTGAAGCTTGTATTTGAGGATGAGGCATTGGAATGGATCGCAGAAGAAGCTCTTAAGAAAAAGACCGGAGCAAGGGCGTTAAGAGCCATCATAGAAAATTTCATGCTTGATATTATGTATGAGGTTCCCAAGGACCCCAACATCGGATCCGTAGTTATTACAAGAGCTTACCTGGATAAAAACGGCGGCCCGCTCATTCAGATGAGGTGCTGATGAAACGGAAATTCCTGGGCAAAGGATAAAAAGCACAAAAGTGTGGAGATAATAAGGACGGAAGGAGTGTGGGTCATGGTATTTATCAGTATCATCGTATTATTAGCTTCCCTGGATCTTCTTATAAAAAGTGCCATTGAGGATCAGGAAGAAGCCGGATTTCCCAAGGAACTGGAGGGAAGCGGCGGAAAGATTTTGCTGCATAAGAATCATAATGCCGGTTTTTCCTTCGGCTATTTTAAGGATCACCGGTCCATGGTGCAGATGATCCCCCTTGCAGTGGCGTCCTTTATCAGTGGAATGCTGGTATGCCTTCTTCAGAAAAAGGGGAATGTTTGGGAAAAACTGGCCCTGTCCGTTGCCCTGGGAGGCGCGGTCAGCAATCTGTATGACAGGCTGGTCCGTCATTATGTGGTGGATTATTTCAGCATTCAGTATGGAAGGCTTAAAAAGGTAGTATTTAATCTGGGGGATATATTTATCTTTCTGGGAGCGGGAATTATGCTTATTATAGAAATAATAAAGGCCTTTAAAGAGCGGTGAAAGGGAAAAAAGCGGCTGTCTTCTTGACATTGCCGCTTTTCTATTGTAGAATCAATGACAAAGTTGAAAGAAAAACATCTTTTAACCTTGAGTTTGTGAACCGCGTGTCCTGCTTCACCGGACACCGTGTGCCCCGCTTCATGGGGCGTCAACTGAATATGCAAACATATCCGCTTGATTCATTAGTGTGCAAAATATAAAAAACAGGAGTTGATTTTTTTGGATTCGAGTGACTATATACAGTTGCTTACGTTGGTTTTTTTAGTTGGATTGTCGGCATTTTTCTCATCGGCTGAGACTGCCCTTACTACGGTGAACAAGATCAGAGTCCGGAATTTAGCGGAAGCAGGCAATAAGAATGCGGCTACGCTGATTAAGATTTTAGAGAACCAGGGTAAGATGCTCAGCGCAATTCTGGTCGGTAACAATGTGGTAAACTTAACTGCTTCTTCCATGTCCACCACCCTGGTCATGAGCATTTGGGGCAGTAAGGCCATAGGCATTGGAACCGGTGTCCTTACTCTGGTCATTCTGGTATTCGGCGAAATTTCCCCGAAAACCATTTCTACCTTGTATTCCGAGACAATATCTTTAAAATATGCGAAAATAATCTATGGTTTTATGATCGTCATGACTCCGGTCATTTATATCATTCAGATACTTTCTTCAGGCTTTTTGCGCTTTATTCATGTGAATCCCAACCGGAAGCAGGATGCAATTACAGAGGATGAGCTGCGGACCATCGTGGATGTGAGCCACGAGGAAGGCGTGATTGAGTCGGAAGAAAGAAAAATAATTAATAATGTGTTTGATTTTGGCGATTCTGTGGCACGGGACATTATGATCCCCCGCATTGACATGACCCTGGTGGAGGTAAATGCCGCCTATGATGAGCTGATCGATATTTTCCGGCAGGAAATGTACACCAGGATTCCGGTATATGAGGAAACCAGTGACAATGTGATCGGAATCATCAACATGAAGGATCTGCTTCTGGTTGACAGGACGGATGACTTTCAGGTCAGGAATTTTTTAAGAGAGCCTCTCTATACATACGAGTATAAAAAGACTGCTGAGCTTATGTTGGAGATGCGCCAGACATGCAATAATGTTGTCATCGTTCTGGATGAATACGGGGCAACGGCAGGAATGATAACTCTGGAGGATTTACTGGAAGAAATCGTTGGAGAGATCAGGGATGAGTATGACGAGGATGAAGAAAATGAGCTGGTAGAGGTAGCGCCCTTTGAATATCTGGTAGAAGGCTCTATGAAACTTGATGATTTAAATGACCGGCTGGATCTGGAACTGGAATCTGAGGATTATGATTCTATCGGCGGCCTGATCATCGGACAGCTTGACCGGCTTCCGGAGCAGGGGGAAGAGGTTGTCTATAGCGGAATCCGCCTTGTTGTGGAGGCCCTGGACAAAAACAGGATCGGTACGGTGCGGATGTATTTGCCTCACTAGGTCTTTCCTTAACAGGCGGCTGCCCAGGCTTTTGACGGAAGGGCGGGAAAAGAGGGAGAGGAAAGCGGATGGCTTTTTCTCTCCCTCTTGCTTCTTTCAGGGCCCCACCCGTCAACTGAGCATTCCCCCCGCAGTCCCGCTGACTGCACAGATGGCCATGGTGGTGAGGAGCTGGTTCATGGAGCCGTTTAATCCCTTGTTTAAGAAAAAGGATACGGCTAACAGCACCAGGAAATATAGAAGCCCCAGCAAAAGGCCCCAGAAGAATCTTCGGTTCCGTATGCTCTTTCCCATTAAGACCCCGCCAAAGAGACAGGCGATAATATAAACCGCGTTGACACCAAGGCGTATCTGTCCTTCTTTCAGCCGGAATTTATAGAGTGCTAAGGCCAGGACTACCAGCAGGATTCCGGTCAGTATGTAGGTGATGAGAAGGTTTCTTAGTGTGACCTGAAGCTTTGATTTTTCCATTTGACTACTCCTTATGTCTTGTCTTATGGTTCAGTATATTCTAGGGGTATGGCGGATATTCTTGGATGTCCTAACAATAAAATCCTTACGGCCTGTTCTCCCTGGGGGAATTAATCTTGCACTCACTTAAAACATGTGGTATAATCTCAAAGAATTAGGCAAATACAGGAGGTGTAAGTATATGAAACACGTGAAAACATTAAATTCCAGTACATTAAAAGAGTCCATGAAGAAAGGCGGCTGCGGTGAGTGCCAGACTTCCTGCCAGTCAGCCTGTAAGACATCCTGTACAGTAGGAAATCAGAGCTGTGAGAACAGCAACCGTTAGTTTGTTCAAACTGTATAGAGCAGCCATAAGGCAGATAAGCTGATGCCCCTACGGTCGTTACGACGGTAGGGGTTCCTTCGCTTGTCTGCCCAAAACCGATTATAGGTCAAATTTTTCAATTAAGGAGAATACAAGTGATTCATCAATATATCAACAATGGCTTCCATATTATTATGGATGTCAACAGCGGTTCCGTTCATTCTGTGGATCCGGTCATGTATGAGGCTGTAGGGATCGCCGCAGGTATGGTGCCGGAAATGGAAGAACCTCAGGCCTTTCCAAAAGAGGTGGGAGAAGAAATCAGCCGCTGTCTTTCTGAGAAGTACGGAGAAACAGAAGTAAAGGAAGCTCTGGAGGAGATCCAGTATCTGATCGACAGGGGAGAGTTGTTTACAAAGGATCTGTATCACGATTATGTGGTGGATTTTAAAAAGCGGAGTACAGTGGTAAAGGCTCTCTGCTTACATATTGCCCATGATTGCAACTTAGCCTGTAAATATTGCTTTGCGGAAGAGGGGGAATACCATGGCCGGAGGGCGCTGATGTCCTTTGAAGTGGGAAAAAAGGCCCTGGACTTTCTTATTGCCAATTCCGGCAGCCGGAGGAACTTGGAAGTAGACTTTTTTGGCGGCGAGCCGCTGATGAACTGGGACGTGGTAAAACAGCTTGTTGAATACGGACGGAAAAAAGAGAAAGAATATAATAAGAACTTCCGCTTTACCATGACCACTAACGGCGTTTTGTTAAACGATGAGATCATGGAATTTTGCAACCGGGAGATGAGCAATGTGGTTTTAAGCCTTGACGGGCGTAAAGAGGTCAATGACGTGATGCGTCCTTTCCGCAACGGTAAGGGGAGTTATGACCTGATCGTTCCTAAATTCCAGAAGTTCGCTCAGCTTAGAGGAACCAGGGATTATTACATCAGGGGCACTTTTACCCGCCATAATATAGACTTTGCAAAGGATGTCCTGGAATTTGCCGATCTTGGTTTTACAAGCATGTCCATAGAACCTGTAGTTGCACAGCCAGAAGAGGAATATGCCATCAGGGAGGAAGATCTTCCCCAGATCCTTGAGGAGTATGACAGGCTTGCAGTGAAATATATTAACAGGCAAAA
The DNA here is from genome assembly GCF_054772055.1 of Lacrimispora brassicae. NCBI lineage: Bacteria > Bacillati > Bacillota > Clostridia > Lachnospirales > Lachnospiraceae > Lacrimispora > Lacrimispora brassicae. Next base: position 241,629 of record NZ_BRYH01000049.1, read on the forward strand.
GGAAGGGAAAGGGTTTAATTTCTTCCATTTCAATATTGACTTGAATCAGGGGCCCTGTGTGGCCAAGCGTTTGTCCGGCTGTGGTTCGGGGACGGAGTATCTGGCAGTGACTCCCTGGGGAGATCTTTATCCATGCCATCAGTTTGTGGGTGAGGAAAAATTCCTTCTCGGCAATGTAGATACAGGTGTGACAAATTTACAGATCCGTGATGAATTCAAGCTTTGCAATGTCTATGCCAAGGATAAATGCCGGGATTGCTTTGCAAGGTTTTACTGCAGCGGAGGCTGTGCAGCCAATTCCAGTAACTTCCATGGAAGTATCACGGATGTTTATGAGATCGGATGCGAAATGCAGAAGAAACGGATTGAATGTGCCATTATGATCAAGGCGGCTTTGGCAGAAGATTAAGGAAGAGGAAATACCTTCCAGGTATCCCTCTATGCCCAGAAAGCATGGGCGAGGAAAAGGAAAGGAGAAGAGTGATGAAAAGTAACAAAGGCAAGGGCCTGTTAGGGCTGATTGTTTCACTGGCAATGGTTGGACTGTTCGCTTATTTGGGCTACGCAACCATGAAAGACATTAAGCTTGGTTTGGATCTGGCAGGGGGTGTCAGCATTACTTACCAGGCAAAGGAAGAAAACCCCAGCGCTGAAAACATGAAAGATACCATCTATAAGCTGCAGCAAAGGGTTCAGAATTACAGCACAGAGGCAGAGGTTTACCAGGAAGGAAACAACCGGATTAATGTTGATATTCCCGGCGTATCAGATGCCAATGCAATACTGGAAGAGCTTGGTAAGCCAGGTTCCCTGATTTTTACAGACGAATCCGGTAAAACCATATTAAACGGAAACCAGGTGGCTACGGCCAAACCGGTGATCACCGAAAATAACGGCATCAAGGAATATATGGTGGATCTGACCTTTACAGAGGAAGGAAAGAAGATATTCGCAGATGTTACCACCAATAATGTTGGAAAACGGATTGCCATTATTTACGATGGCAAAATATATTCCAATCCGGTGGTGAGAGAGGCTATTACCCAGGGACAGTGCCAGATCAGCGGTATGACCTCCTATGAGGAAGCAGAAACCCTGGCTTCCACCATCCGCATCGGTTCCCTTTCCCTGGAGCTGGAAGAGCTTCGTTCCAATGTAGTAGGCGCTAAGCTGGGACAGGAGGCCATTACCACCAGTTTAAAAGCAGGTGCCATCGGCTTTGCTATTCTGGCAGTATTCATGATAGTGGTTTACTTGATCCCCGGACTGGCTTCCGTGATCGCATTGTCCATTTATGTGGGAATCATTTTGATCCTGCTGGCTGCATTTGAAGTGACCCTGACCCTTCCGGGCGTAGCGGGAATCGTTCTTTCCGTGGGCATGGCTGTGGATGCGAATGTTATTATTTTCACACGTATCAAAGAAGAAATCGGTTATGGCAAGGCAGTGAAGTCTGCTATCCAGTCTGGATTTCATAAGGCGTTGTCCGCGATTATCGATGGAAACGTGACCACCCTCATCGCTGCAGGTGTCCTGTTCTGGAGAGGTTCCGGCACTGTTAAGGGCTTTGCTTCCACCCTGGCCATCGGTATCATATTGTCCATGGTGACGGCTCTCTTTATTACGAAATTCATATTAAACATGCTGTTCCTCTTAGGATTTGAGGACCCCAAATACTATGGCACTAAGAAAGACGGGAAGGTGATCCATTTCCTTTCCAAAAAGAAGCTGTGGTTTGCAGGCTCTCTTCTTGTGATCTGTGTGGGTCTTGTATGGCTGGGAGTCAATAAATCCCAGACAGGAAGCATCTTAAACTACAGCATGGAGTTTAAGGGAGGTACTTCCACCAACGTGACCTTTAATGAGGACATGACCCTGGAAAAAATATCCTCTGAAGTAGTGCCTGTAGTGGAAGGCATAACAAAGGATACAGATGTTCAGACCCAGAAGGTTACAGGAACCAATGAAGTGATCATTAAGACCAGAACATTAACTGTGGAAGAGCGTGAGACGCTGAACAAGGCCATGGTTGATAATTTCGGCGTGGAGTCGGAAAAGATCACGGCGGAAAGCATTTCCGGAGCCATCAGCCAGGAGATGAAGCGTGATGCCATTGTAGCCGTTTTCATCGCCACGATCTGTATGCTTTTCTATATCTGGTTCCGTTTCAAGGATATCCGGTTTGCAGGAAGCGCTGTGCTTGCCCTGGTTCATGACGTTCTGGTAGTGCTGACCTTTTACGCTCTGTTAAAGTGGTCCGTAGGATCTACCTTTATCGCATGTATGCTGACCATCGTAGGTTATTCCATCAATGCCACGATCGTTATTTTTGACCGTATCCGGGAGAACTTAAAGACCCAGAGCAAGATAGGGCTGGAAGCGATTGTAGATTTAAGCATCACCCAGACTCTTACAAGAAGCATCAATACGTCCCTGACTACCTTTATTATGGTGTTCGTTCTGTATATCCTGGGCGTATCCTCCATCCGTGAGTTTGCATTGCCGCTGATGGTAGGTATTGTATGCGGTACGTATTCTTCCGTGTGCATTACAGGTTCCCTGTGGTATATGATGACCGTTCATAAAAAGGCAAATAAAGGGACTGCAAAAGTAACTGCTGACCGTGGGAAGAAATCTAAGTAAAGGGACACCCTGGGTATCCCTCTATGCCCAGAGAGCGTGGGCAGGAAAAGGAAACATAGATGAATTATAAGATTATTGCAAGGGATGGGCGTGCGAAGCGGTCGGAGGTAACCACCGTCCACGGCACGATCCAGACCCCGGTGTTCATGAATGTGGGCACAGTGGGAGCCATTAAGGGGGCTGTTTCCACGGATGACCTTCGTGAGATCAAAACCCAGGTGGAGCTGTCAAACACCTATCATCTTCATGTCCGCACCGGCGATAAATTAATCAGGGAATTTGGCGGTCTCCACCGGTTTATGAATTGGGACCGCCCCATTCTCACTGACTCCGGCGGCTTTCAGGTGTTTTCCCTTACCGGCTTAAGGAAAATAAAGGAGGAAGGCGTTTACTTCCAGTCCCATATCGACGGACACAGGATATTCATGGGTCCGGAAGAGAGTATGCAGATCCAGTCCAATCTGGCGTCTACCATAGCCATGGCCTTTGACGAATGCCCTCCCCATCCAGCCACCAGGGAATATATGCAAAACAGCGTGGATCGTACCACCAGATGGCTGGAACGGTGCCGGACCGAGATGGCAAGGCTTAATTCCCTGCCGGATGCCTTAAATAAGGAGCAGTTATTATTCGGCATCAATCAGGGCGGGACCTTTGAAGACATCCGGATCGCCCATGCCAAAACCATTTCAGCCATGGACTTAGATGGCTATGCCTTAGGGGGCCTGGCTGTGGGAGAAAGTCATGAAGAGATGTACCGGATCTTAGACGAGACGGTTCCTTACCTTCCGGAGAATAAGCCGACTTATCTCATGGGAGTGGGAACCCCTGCCAACATTTTAGAAGCCGTGGACAGGGGCGTGGACTTTTTTGACTGTGTATATCCGTCAAGAAACGGCCGTCACGGTCATGTGTACACCAATCAGGGAAAAATGAATTTATTCAATACCAAACATGAACTGGATCATAGACCCATTGAAGAAGGCTGCGGGTGTCCGGCCTGCCGTTCCTACAGCAGAGCCTATATCAGACATCTTTTGAAGGCAAAAGAAATGCTTGGCATGAGATTATGTGTCTTGCATAATTTGTACTTTTATAATACAATGATGGAAGAGATCCGAGACGCAATCGAGAACCACCGTTATGGGGAATACAAGGAGCAGAAGCTTGACCGTATGATGGCGGGGCAGACTTCCTGAAAAAGAGGGATAAGCAGGCGGCGGATCGTTATATAAGGAGGAATTGGTTATGTTTTCAGCAACAGGCGGTACCATGGGTATTGGTTTTTGGGTCATTTACATCGCAGTGATCTTTGGTTTCATGTATTTTATCGCAATCAGACCGCAGAAGAGAGAGAAAAAGAAACAGCAGGAGATGTTTGCAAACATTGCAATCGGAGACAGCGTTCTGACCTCGAGCGGTTTTTATGGTGTCATCATTGATATGACCGATGATACGGTGATCGTAGAGTTTGGCAATAATAAGAACTGCAGGATTCCCATGCAGAAGACTGCTATTGTTCAGGTTGAAAAGGCACAGGCTTAAAAGTCAGGGCACCCGGAAAAAAAGTTTACTTTTTCCGGGTGCTTTTTTTGATTTCAATGACCTGAAAAAATATTTCGTTATTTTAAACCGTCACAGAAGTGGCGGCTTTTTTATTCATGTGAAAGTCCTCCAAACTCCCCCATAAGTTAAATGGCCCTTTATTCTTTATGACCTTTGTGAAAATAAATTTCTTTAAATAATCCTTAATATAATAAAAAAGAGGAGATATGTATAATTAATACAAAAAAATAGATGATAAATCCAGGATATTGAGTGATGATTAGCAATAGTACCGAAAAGAAATATTATTACATTAATGTATTGACATGAAATAAAAATTCATATACAATTCAAAATGTAAACATAAAATGTATTCAGCAATGAATGCGAATCATGTATTTGGAGGGCTACATAATGAAAGTGAGCATGTTTATGGAAAAAAGTCTGGCTGCTATTCTGGCAGCAGGTCTGGCGGTCAGTCTGATTGGCTGCGGAAGCCAGCCAACAAAAACCACACAGTCAGAAACAGTACAGTCAACGAAAAGTACACAGGAAACGTCATCAGAAAGCGCAGCAAGCGGGGGAGAGATTACACTGGAATTTCAACAATGGTGGGGCGTGGAATTACCAGACGGTGTCCTTAAGGAGATCTGCGATGGATTTACAGAACAATCAGGGGTCAAAATCCAATTATTAAGCAATCCTTATGCAGATACCAAGACACAGATCGCGGCTGGTGCAGCCGCAGGAACTATGGCAGATGTAGTAGGTCTTGACGGATCATGGGTTTATGATTTTGCAAAACAGGGTTCCATTACAAATATGACCGAGCTGATGTCATCAGACGGTTATGATGATAAACAATTATCGGATCAGATTAAGGTAGAGGGAAATACGTACATGATTCCGGTTGTTAACTTTGCATATCCCATGTATGTCAATAAAGATCTGCTGGCATCAGCAGGTGTTTCAAACGTTCCTAAGACATGGGGGGAATTTACGGAAGCCTGTAAAAAGGTTGCGGCAGCAAATAAAGGAGTTGCCGGATGGGCAATCCCCTTGTCAACAGAATCACCCAGCGGGATTCAGAATAATTTCATGAGCTGGCTATGGGCTTCAGGCGGAACAATGCTGAAAGATGGAAAACCGGCTTTGACAGATAATCCCCTTATGGCAGATACCGTAGATTTTGTAAAAGGATTATTTGATGCAGGTGTGGTTGCACCAGGTGCTTATTCCATGAAAGAAGCAGATATGGTGGAAGAGTTTACAAATGGCCGTGTTGCATTTATGACAGATTCACTTGCGCATTTAACCACAATTAAGAAAGAAGCACCTGACTTGAACTTTGAATTCATGCCTGTTCCCGTAAAAGAAGGCTATACAGGAAAGAGCGGTATGGATGTGGCCAACTGGGGGATTGGTATTGCAGAAAACTGTGAACATAAAGCAGAAGCCATGAAGTTTGTGGAATATTTAATGAGTCCGGAGGTAAATGCAAAACTTGCAGTATATGCAAATGCCTTCCCTGGAAATGTAAATGCCAAACCGGATTATTCCAAAACCGATGAGTTATTTGTAAAAGCATATGAATTATATCAGCAGTGCTATGCAATCAATGAATTTACCGGTCTTCCGACCTCAGAAGAATTAATGAGACAGTTTGATGAGCAATTACAGTTGTACATTGACGGGGATACGGCTTCAACAGCCGATATGTTGTCCACAACACAAGAGATCTGGGCGGAAGCATTCCAATAATGACAAGGCAGGCTGCATGATTAAAAAGTGCAGCCTGATATTAAGAAGGAGGGAATGAGTGAGTTGGCGAAGGAAAGAGAAACAACGACTAAGGAAAGCAGCGGTAAGATGTCACCGGCAATGAAAAAGAAGAGTGAACCTTACCTTTATCTCCTGCCAACAATTGTGCTGATGTTTTTATTGTTGATTATCCCTATTGGTATGGTGGTCCGATATTCATTTTTTGATAATGTAATTATTAAAAAAGATCCTGTATTCGTTGGATTAAAGAATTATGGCATGATATTATCTGACAAAACATTTTTTGTTGCAGTTAAAAATTCGTTGTTTTTTGTGGGTGTCAGTGTGGTTATGCATATGCTTTTAGGAATGCTGTTTGCATTGCTTCTCAATACAGGTTATATAGGAATTAATTTAAAATCATTTTTCAGAGTGATCTATGTATTGCCCTGGATGTTTACGGCATCGGTAATTGCAATATTATGGAAAATGATGATGAATCCCAATGGGATCATTAACTATCTATTGCAAATCACGAATCTGAGGTCTTCCCACATCCAATGGCTGGGCTCCCGGAATTTCGCATTATTCTCAGTGACATTAATCAATATATGGGCAGGTTATCCATTTTATATGGTTAGTATCCTGGCAGGACTTCAGGGAATATCCACAGATCTTTATGAGGCATCGGCAATTGACGGGGCAAATGCAGTACACCAATTTTTCCGCATTACCATTCCCCAATTAAAACCAATTATCATTAGCTTGTTGATGTTGGATTTTGTGTGGACCATACAGCAATTTGCCTTGATTTGGATGACCACAGGCGGGGGGCCCATCAATGCAACAGAAATGATAAGTACTTTTATTTATAAAAGAGGATTCAGTAAATATCAATATTCCCAGGCTTCTGCATCGGCAGTGATCTTACTGGTTGTTTGCTCTGTCGTAGCAATTTTTTATGTGCGGCATCAGAGAGAGAGGGACTGATTATGGTAGGGAAGAAAAAGTGGTACATAAAAATATTGGTTATGATCCTTCTCATAGCCGGAGCGCTGTTTTCAGGATTTCCTATATTGTGGATGCTGTTGAGTTCATTGAAACCAAATGCAGAAATCTTTGCCTGGCCCCCCACGTGGATATCAGAGAATTTTAGTTTGAAAGCATATAGTTCCATCTTTCATAATCCGGAAAAAGTCAGATTTTTTATTAATAGCTATTGCATTGCAATTATTGTAGTGATTTTCACATTGATTATTGGGATACTTGCATCTTACAGCTTCAGCCGTTTCAATTTTCCGGGAAAAAGTGTTATCAATACCCTCATTGTCAGCGTGCAGGCAGTACCTCCCATCACCCTTCTGATCCCATATTTAAGCCTGATTGTCAGCTTGAAACTGTATAATACCTTTGGCGCATTGATCCTTACGTATATGCTGTTTACCTTGCCCTATGCCATCCTAATGATTACCGGATATATGAATACTCTGCCTAAAGATTTAGATGAAGCCGTAATGATTGACGGCGGTTCAAGGTTTATGGCTCTTTGGACGGTATTGGTTCCGGTATCAATCCCTGGCCTGGTTTCGGTGGGAATGTATACGTTCATGCAGGCCTGGAACGAGTATTTGTTTGCATTGGCATTGACGAAAACAAATGAAATGCGGACCGTACCGGTGGGCATCAGCCTGCTCATGGGACAGCATGCCTATGAGTGGAATCAAATGATGTCAATGAGTGTATTAGGTTCATTACCTGTATTGATTCTCTTTTTGTTTTTCCAACGGTATTTTATTGCCGGTATGACAGCGGGAGCTGTAAAAAATTAATAGGTACGATGATCCGAAAACGGAAATCTAATAAAAAAATTGGAGGAAAAAACTATGCTGTTAAATATGAAAGAACTGTTAGCGGTTGCAAATGAAAACAATTTTGCGGTGCCTGCATTTAACATCAGCTCCTATGCGATGTTCAATGGAATTATGGAGGTCTCAGAAGAAGAAAATGCACCGGTTATTATTTCGATCCATCCCGATGAATTGAGCCACATTGGAGTAGATGTTATTCAGGCAATCAGGCAGAGAGCTTATAAATCAAATATACCGGTATGCATTCATCTGGATCACGGCGCCTCCTTTGAACAGGTCATGGTTGCGATTCAGACAGGATATACCTCTGTTATGATTGACGGCTCCAGTCTTTCTTTTGAAGAAAATATTGCTCTTTGCAAAAAGGTATGCGAAGCAGCACATGCAGCAAATGTATCCGTAGAGGGCGAACTTGGCACAATCGGAACAACCGATTCCACAGAAACGGAAAATCAGGTGATTATTTATACGAAGCCGGATGATGCCGTAAAGTTTGTAGAGGAAACAGGTGTTGACACTCTGGCAATTGCAATAGGAACATGCCACGGATTATATCCTGCAGGAATGAAGCCGGAATTAAAATTGGATTTATTAAAAGAGATCAAGTCCAAAGTATCCATTCCCCTGGTACTTCATGGAGGATCTAATAATCCGGATAAGGAAATTGGGGAATCAGTCACATTGGGTGTAAATAAAATCAATATCTCCAGCGATATTAAAGTGGCGTATTATATTAAAATGAGAGAAGTTTTAAAAGACGACGGCCTTAGAGAACCTAATATAATTGAACCGCCATGCATGGAATCCATGAAGGAAGTGGCATATCACAAGATCCGGCTTTTCAAAGCTGAAGGAAAGGCTGAACTTTACTGATCAAACATCACATTTTTATTTTATGGGGCAGATTTGTTTATTGGAAAATAGGATATATCCCATAAGAAGGTGGAGGGGATAGAGTGAAGATAGAAGAAAAATATATTGAGACATACGAAAAAATGGAAGAATTGATCAGGTCCAGAATTGATAACAATGCTTTTACGGCACTGGGCTACACCAGCAATCTGGATGTATTGTGTGATTTTCAAATAGAACTATTCAATCAGCTTCTGAACAAATATCTTCCCAATGGAGATTTAGCCGGAATGAAAGCGGCAAAAGAGATTACCACCATGGAGGAATTTTTGGAAACCATTGTGTATTTTAGCATCCATGGAATGGGTGGAGAAGTTGATATTTCGGATTTCCATATGATTAAAGATACTTTTGCAACAAAAAAGGGCATGGGCGGAACTGCAACCCAGGGGGCTATGGCTTTGGCAGCAGTAGAATGTCCTTCCATCGTTCATCTGACGGATGATTCCAAAGAGGTATGTGATATTTTAAATTCTCCCTATATTTATACGGTTTCCAGAGAAGGAGAAATCGTTCATACAGACCAGATCCATCAAACAGCGGAACAGGAAATACACTATATCATCCAATTTAAAAAAGGGGATGTGATTTGTCTTGGCACCAGGAAGATTGCAATTCCAACATCAAACAGACTGATCATAACCAAAATTACGGTAAATGAGACCCTTCCTTTCTTTGATTCCTATTTTTCCTACGTAGAAGCCCATGCCGCTGATATTAAAAGCAATGTCCTTTCAAGCTTTAATGCAATTCAGGATAAAGATATTTTACAACAAAGACTGACTTATGTAAAAGAACATATCAAAAAATATAAAGCAAATAATAAGGATGGAATTATATATTTTGAGGATGCACACTACCATAATAAAGAGGTTCGGCAGCTATGCCTGGAGACCCTTTGTCCATACATTGATATTTTGAGTTTAAATGAAGAAGAATTGGAGTACACCCTTCATATGTATGATTTCCCAATAGAAATCGATGACATATACTCCTGTATTAAGGGAGCCTCCTATATCAAAGAACGGTTTCTGGTGAAAAAAGGGGTTGTTGTACATACCAGGAATTATTCCATGTATCTTGGAGAAACATTAAATGGGGATATTGAAAAAGGCTTAATGCTGGGCAACATCCTGGCAACTGCAAAGGCAATCAATGGGTGGTATGGAACAAAGGAACAGATTGGAGAGGTCATAAAGCTGCCCTTAAGTGAAACCGGAATCAGAAACAGGGAATTAATAGCAAAAGAGCATTTTTCCAGCCAGGTCATTTTAGTACCGTCTAAATACATTGACAAACCAAAGTATACCATTGGATTAGGGGATTCCTTTGTTGCCGGTGTACAGATGTGTTTTGAATAAAAAGCTTGAAAAAGGGTGTGATTTACGGCAATATATATAGATAAGAAGGGAGGCACATGATGTTAGACAAACCTGTATTAGATGTGATAAGGGATAATTATGAAAAGATATTCTCAGCGGAGAAGAAAGTAGCGGATTTTGTTTTGGAACACCCTCAGGAAGCAGTGGACGCAAACGTTTCTGAATTGGCAAAGGCCAGCGGAGTCAGTGATGCAACGGTTGTGCGTATGTGCCATCATCTGGGATACAAGGGATATTATCAGTTTCGGCTAATGCTGGCAAAAGATGTTGGAAGAGATGAAGGAGAAGAAATTGAAGAACTGCAGAACACTCCCAATCCAGTGATGAAAATTTTCCAAAAATATGTGAATTCATTAACAGACATAGCAGAAAGCATTAATGAAGAAGATATGCGGTCTTGTGTAAACTTGATTAAGACATGTAAGCAGGCCCATATTTTAGCAGTGGGAAATACAACTCCCCTGGCCCTTTATTTGGGCTTCCGATTAGGAAGACTGGGTGTGAAATGTACCAATGATATTTCTCCGGAATATTTTTTAAATCATGTGAACCTTGCTGATAAAGAAGATATTATTATAGCAATTTCCCAATCGGGCAGTTCCCGACAAGTGATTCAGGGGATGGAGCTGGCCAAAGAAAAAGGTCTTAAGATAATGGCCATTACCGGATACAGACAATCCCCGGTATCGGAGCTGGCTGATTATGTATTGATCTCAAATGGAAGAAAAGAAGCATTTGATTATTATAAAAATTATGCACACCTAAAAGAGACGGCATTAATCGACGCTTTGCTGGAGCTGTTGATAAACTGGAAAAAAATTGAGGAAACGGACGCGGATAAACCAGAGGTTATTTTATCTGAATATAAGTATTGACACAGGTGGATCAAACGTTGCGCTGGAGAGGAGCGGCTGATGAAAAGATCGGAGATCAATCAAGTAATCCAAGATATGGAACAGCTTATCAGGGAGCATAGATTTGAAATTCCCCCTTTTGCAAAATGGACTGCAAGGGAATGGACGGATAAGGGACATGAGTGTGATGAAATAAGGGATAACAAATTGGGCTGGGATATTACAGACTTTGGTCTGGGAAGATTCGGCCAGGTTGGTTTCGCCCTTCTTACCATCCGGAATGGTAATCTGAAAATGAAACAGTATAAAAAAACCTATGCAGAAAAACTATTGATGCTGTATGAAGGGCAAACAGCTTCCATGCACTTTCATTGGAATAAAATGGAGGACATTATTAACAGAGGCGGGAATGATGTGTATATTACGGTGTATAACGGCGGGGAGGATGGAAGCATTCTCGGCACTGATGTGACTGTTGCCATGGATGGAAAGTTAAGCGTAGTAACTGCCGGAACAAAAGTAAAAGTATCACCGGGAGAAAGCATTACCATTACCCCATATATGTACCATGATTTTTGTGTCCCTTCTACAGGCGGAAGCGTATTGCTGGGAGAAGTCTCCATGTGCAATGATGATGAAAATGACAACCGGTTCGCTGATGCAGCGGTAGGAAGATTTCCCGAAATAGAAGAAGATGAACCGCCTTACAGGCTGCTTTGCAATGAATATCAGGAAGCAGGGGAGGGAATTCTGCAATGATGTACCGCTTGCCCCATGGTGTCAGTATACACCATGGGGTTTTCAACATATGATTTAGTAAGGGGTGTTATATCTTAAAGCCAGCCTCCGTCAAGGCCGATGACCTGTCCGGTCAAATAGGAATTTTTATAGCCCAGGTGGTATACCAAGTCGGCGACTTCCTCGGCATTTCCCAGACGCCCGGCAGGGATCCCGTCGATGAGAGCGATTAATTCATCCTCCTCCAGAAACTGATTCATTTCCGTATCAATGGCGCCGCAGGCAACGGCGTTGACCTGGATATTGCTTGGAGCCAGTTCCTTGGCTAAAGCTTTTGTAAAAGCGTTGATGCCGCCTTTTGTGGCGGAATAAGCGACTTCGCAGGAGGCACCGGATATTCCCCATACAGAAGAGATGTTAATGATCTTTCCTTGCTTTTTTTCCACCATTCCGGGAATGGCAAGCTTGCAGCAGTTAAATACTGAGGTTAAGTTGGTGCGGATAATCCGGTCCCAGGCATCTGTGGTCATATCCTGCAACAGGCCGATGTAGGAGATGCCTGCGTTATTGACTAGGACATCCAGTGTGCCGAACTGCCTGCGCACCTGTTCAAAGAGTGCCTGGCACTGGTTTTCGTCTCCCATGTCCCCCATGCAGGAAAGACAAGATACCTGATAGGCTTCCAGCTCCTTTTTGACTTGCAAAAGGCGGTCTTCATTGTGGAGGCAGTTGATGACCACGTTGTATCCCTTTTTTGCAAACTTAACGGCAACGGCTTTTCCGATTCCCCGGGAAGCTCCGGTTATGAGTACTGTTTTTTTAGCCATAAAATCACCCTTTCTGTCAGTTTATGATACGTTTATTTTATCAAATTGTCAGGCAGAATGCAACGTGGCCGGATCAGTGGCTGTTATAATTTGTGATTTTGTTACGGACCAGGCATTGCATACTTAAGGGCTGGTGAGATATAATGAAGAAAGATAATCTAATATCAGATAGAATAGAGAAAGCAGGTAGATAAATATGAATGAGATTTATGATGTGGTGATCATCGGATCCGGGCCCGCAGGGCTTTCAGCCGCAGTTTATGGTAAAAGGGCTGAGCTTAAGATGGTTGTCATAGAAAAGGAAATTGCCAGCGGCGGGCAGGTCCTTAATACCTATGAAGTGGATAACTATCCGGGATTGCCCGGAATCAACGGCTATGACCTTGGAATGAAGTTCCGGGAACATGCAGAAAAGCTGGGGGCAGAGTTTTCAACAGATGAAGTGCTTCGGATCGAAGCGTCTGACGGAGAGTTTACCGTGGTTGGAGAAGAGAGGACCTATGAGACAAAGTCGGTCATCATCGCTACCGGAGCACAGCACCGGAAGCTGAGCGTGATCGGAGAAGAGGAGCTTGCGGGTATGGGAGTTTCCTACTGCGCTACCTGTGATGGAGCATTTTTCCGCAATAAGGTGGCGGCAGTGGTAGGCGGCGGCGATGTTGCTATTGAGGATGCCATTTTCCTGGCCAGAATGTGCAAAAAGGTATACTTAATTCATAGGAGGAACAAGCTTAGAGGGGCCAAAACCCTGCAGACCCAGCTCTTTAACCAGAAAAATGTGGAAATTATTTGGGATACTGTGGTAGAGGAGATAGAAGGCGGAGATCAGGTGGAATCCCTGACCATAAAGAACGCCAAAACCGAGGAGAGCCAAAAGCTTTCCGTAGATGGAGTATTCATCGCGGTAGGAATCAATCCCCAGAGCGAAGCCTTTAACAACCTGGTGGAAATGGACCATGGCTATATAAAGGCCGCTGAAGACTGTGAAACCAATGTTCCCGGAATTTTTGCAGCAGGGGATGTCCGCACCAAGCAGCTCCGGCAGGTTTCCACAGCAGTATCCGATGGGGCAAATGCCATTACCAGCGTAGAACGGTATCTGACACGGATTTAAAGCAAACCATAAGAAACCCGCAAAGCGGGTTTCTTATGGTTATTGCGGCAGTCGCCGAATGAACATGCGGGCATGTTCGCCCGGCTCGTTGCCCGCATAAAAAAAGCAGCCGGACAACTGTCCAGGCTGCTTTTTGCAGGTTTTAGAATTCCGGTTCAATAAGGCCGTAGGAGCCGCCCTTTCTTTTATAAACCACATTGACCTCTTCTGTATCCGCATTTAAGAATACGTAGAAGCTGTGGCCAAGAAGTTCCATCTGGACACAGGCTTCTTCCGGGTCCATGGGCTTTACTGCAAATTTCTTTGTCTTGACGATCTCTATATAATCGTCGGTCTGAGTTTCTTCTTCCATAAAAGCTGTGGAGAAGGAAGGGGTATTCAGTTTTTTATCGATTAGTTTGTTCTTATATTTTTTCAACTGGCGTTCCAGGATCTCTTCTACAAGATCGATGGAAACATACATGTCTGTACTGGATTCTTCAGCCCTGATTATATGTCCTTTCACTGGAATAGTCACTTCAATTTTCTGTATTTCTTTCTGCACGCTGAGTCTTACTGTTGCTTCTGTCGCAGGAGCGAAGAAACGGTCCAGCTTTCCAAGCTTGTCCTCGACTGCCTCCCGTAACCCTGGTGTGACCTCAATATTTCTCCCTGTAATTGTAAAACGCATAAGTCATCAGCTCCTTTTTCTTGAGATGGTTATAGTATACCACATTTTTGAGAACAGTTCAATTGCATTGTAAAATTATAAGATAATTAACGATAATTTTTTGTAAAATGTCTCTACTTATATTTTATCGGTTTATTGAAAAACTATAGATGTACTTGGGGAAAAGTCAAGGGAAAAAGAGAAGTTTTCGTCGAAAAAGGAAAGTTTATGACATATATACAAAAAGAGGGGAGTCTGATGGTAAGATGAGAAATATGGGAATATGTGGAGAATAAATGTGGATAATGTGGACAACTTGGTGTATAACTGTTTTTCTCCCTAATTATGGGATTTCATGGTGGGGATAAAACTGGGGGAAAAATACACAATGGAATGTGGATAATGTGGAAAAGTGGAGAATCGAACAAGTTTTTTGTGCAATCTGTCAGATCGACATAATTTTTTCCAGATTTGCCGTTGTTTGCTGTGGAAAAAGGAAGGACCTGGGAAAAATTGAGCCGGATTATTACCAGAATGTTAATTTTTTATGAATTCGTTGAATTAAAGAGGAGATAGTGCTACAATATACGAGATTGTAACGTGTATATCGTTAAGAAGAGTAGGAGAATGAATCATGAACCTCGTTCAAAAAATATTTGGAACTCATAGTGAAAGAGAATTAAAATTAATAGAGCCCATTGTGGATAAGATAGAAGCTATGCGCCCATCCATGGTAGCACTTACGGATGAGGAGCTGAGGAACAATACAAAGCTTTTCAAAGAGAGACTTTCCGCAGGTGAGACTCTTGATGATATTTTACCGGAAGCGTTTGCAACGGTGAGAGAGGCCGCACGAAGAGTTCTTAATATGGAACATTTCCGTGTACAGCTCATTGGAGGGCTCGTTCTTCACCAGGGACGTATTTCTGAAATGAAGACAGGTGAAGGTAAGACCCTGGTATCCACCTGCCCTGCTTATTTAAATGCCCTTGCAGGCGATGGGGTCCAGATCGTAACGGTCAACGATTACCTGGCAAAACGAGATGCAGAGTGGATGGGAAGAGTCCATGAATTTCTGGGAATGACCGTTGGTGTGGTGCTTAACTCCATGAATTCTGACGAAAGACGCACCGCATATAACTGCGATATTACCTATGTAACCAACAACGAGCTTGGTTTCGATTATCTGAGAGATAACATGGCCATCTATAAGGAACAGATGGTTTTAAGAAATTTAGACTTTTGTATCATTGATGAGGTGGACTCCGTATTGATTGATGAGGCAAGAACACCTCTTATCATTTCTGGACAGAGCGGAAAATCCACAAAGCTGTATGAGGTTTGTGACATCCTGTCCCACCAGTTAGAGCGGGGCGAGGCTTCCGGGGAATTCTCCAAGATGGCAGCCATCATGGGAGAGGAAATCGTAGAAACCGGCGATTTCGTTGTGGATGAAAAGGACAAGGTAGTGAACTTGACCGAACAGGGTGTGGATAAGGTAGAGCAGTTCTTCCATATAGAGAACTTATCCGATCCGCAGAACTTAGAGATCCAGCATAACATCATTCTGGCCCTTCGTGCCAATTATCTCATGTTCCGGGATAAGGATTATGTGGTAAAGGATGACGAGGTCCTGATCGTTGATGAATTTACGGGACGTATCATGCCCGGCAGACGTTATTCTGACGGACTCCATCAGGCCATTGAAGCCAAGGAACATGTGAATGTGCGCAGAGAGAGTAAGACCCTTGCCACCATCACCTTCCAGAACTTCTTTAATAAGTACAACAAAAAGGCCGGTATGACCGGTACCGCCCTTACAGAGGAAAAAGAATTCCGTAACACCTACGGCATGGATGCCATTTCTATCCCGACCAACCGTCCGGTATCCCGTATCGACCAGGAGGATGCCGTTTATAAAACAAAGAAAGAAAAATTTGAAGCGGTATGCGATGAGGTGGAAATCGCTTACGGGAAGGGACAGCCTGTCCTGGTAGGTACCATTACCATTGAAACCTCTGAAATGTTAAGCGGCATGCTAAAGCGCCGGGGAATTCCCCATAAGGTGCTCAATGCAAAATATCATGAGCTGGAAGCTGAGATCGTGGCAGATGCAGGTGTGCATAAGGCTGTGACCATTGCCACCAACATGGCAGGCCGTGGTACGGATATCAAGCTTGACGACGAATCAAAGGCAGCAGGCGGTTTAAAGATCATCGGTACGGAGCGCCATGAATCCCGCCGTATTGATAACCAGCTTCGCGGCCGTTCCGGACGTCAGGGTGACCCGGGAGAATCCAGATTTTATATCTCCCTTGAAGATGATTTAATGCGTCTGTTTGGTTCCGAGCGTCTGGTAGGCATGTTCAATGCCCTGGGTGTGCCGGAAGGAGAGCAGATCGAGCACAAGATGCTCTCAAACGCCATTGAAAAGGCTCAGATGAAGATCGAGACAAACAACTACGGCATCCGTGAGAACCTTCTTAAATACGACGAGGTCATGAACGAACAGCGTGAAGTGATCTATTCGGAGAGAAGAAAAGTACTGGATGGAGACAATATGCGGGATGTCATCTTAAAGATGGTGACCGATATCGTGGAAAATGCGGTGGATCTTTCCGTCAGCGAGGAACAGGCACCGGAGGATTGGGATTTAAACGAGCTTAACACCCTCCTTCTTCCCATCATTCCCTTACAGCCCATCACTCTTCCCGAGGATAAGAAGATCAGGAAGAATGAACTGAAGCATATGCTGAAGGAAGAAGCCATTAAGCTTTATGAAACAAAGGAAGCAGAATTTCCTGAGGGAGAGCAGATCCGTGAGATCGAGCGTGTCATTCTCTTAAAGGTGATCGATAATAAATGGATGTCCCATATTGACGACATGGATCAGCTTCGCCAGGGCATCGGCCTGCAGGCTTACGGACAGAGAGATCCGCTGGTGGAATACAAGATGAGCGGATATCAGATGTTTGATGAGATGGCAGCGGCCATCCGTGAGGATACCGTAAGGATCCTGTTCCACATCCGGGTGGAGCAGAAGGTGGAGAGAGAACCGGCTGCCAAGGTGACGGGAACCAATAAGGATGAAAGCGGCCCGAAAGCGCCGGTGAAAAAGATAGAATCCAAGGTTTACCCCAATGATCCGTGTCCATGCGGTTCCGGTAAGAAATATAAGCAGTGCTGCGGACGTAAATTAGTATAGTATTTTTATAAAATTGGAGTTCGCACCCTTTTTAAGGACAGAACTCCAATTTTGTATTTATAAATTAAAAATAAATTAAAAACAGAAAGCGGGTGACACAGTGGTAGAGTTAGACCAGTACAAATACGAATTATCAACGTTTCAAAAACCATTAGTGGAAGTGAGGGATTCACTTTGACTTAGATAATAAGTTAAAGAGGATCGATGAGCTGGACAAGTCCATGGAAGAGCCGAGTTTTTGGGAGGATCCGGAAAAGTCGGCAAAGATTGTACAGCTTGCAAAGAATTTAAAGGACACGGTCCAGAGTTATAAGGAACTGGAGCGGCAGTATGAAGACATCGGTGTGATGATTGAAATGGGAAATGAGGAGAATGATCATTCCCTGGTCCCGGAAGTGGAAGAGATGCTGAGCGAATTCAAGGAAAAACTGGAATTCATGCGCATCAATACCCTTCTGTCAGGAGAGTATGACGGAGACAACGCCATATTAAGGCTTAACGCCGGGGCAGGAGGAACCGAATCCTGTGACTGGTGCGGCATGCTGTACCGCATGTTCTGCCGTTGGGCGGAGAAAAAAGGCTTTTCTCTGGAGGTCCTGGATTACCTTGACGGGGAAGAAGCGGGCATCAAGTCTGTTACGGTGCAGATCAACGGGCCTAATGCCTATGGGTATTTAAAGTCGGAAAAAGGCGTTCACCGTCTGGTGCGCATCTCCCCCTTTAATGCTGCAGGCAAACGCCAGACCTCCTTTGTATCCTGCGATGTCATGCCGGATATTGAAGAGGACTTAGATGTGGATATCAACGAAGAGGACCTTCGCATTGATACCTACCGTTCCAGCGGTGCCGGTGGGCAGCATATCAACAAGACCTCCTCAGCCATCCGTATTACCCACCTTCCTACTGGAACTGTGGTCCAGTGCCAGAATGAGCGTTCCCAGTTCCAGAACAAGGACAAGGCCATGCAGATGTTAAAAGCAAAGCTTTATATGTTAAAGCAGCAGGAAAATGCGGAAAAACTGTCTGGTATCAGAGGAGACGTGACAGAGATCGGCTGGGGAAACCAGATCCGTTCTTATGTCCTTCAGCCTTATACCATGGTCAAGGATCACAGGACCAATGCGGAAACCGGCAATGTAGGAAGCGTTCTGGACGGTTCTCTGGATCAGTTCATGTACGCCTATTTACGCTGGATAAGTACCGGGGCAAAGGCCGGAGACAGCAGCGGGGAATAAAGGCTTTCCCTGTATTTTTTTAAGAACCGAAGAAAATAAATAGAAAAATAGTTGCATACCCTGCATAAATATGATAATATCTTCCCTATGAGCACAGATGTATTTCCGTTGCGGACACAGAAGGGAAGATATTTTTTTATGGAAGAAAAAAGTAAATATTTTGTGGTAAAGCAAAAGGCTGTACCTGAAGTATTACTGAAAGTAGTTGAGGCAAAAAAGCTGTTGGAATCGGAGCGCGTCATTACTGTTCAGGAGGCGACTGACCGGGTGGGGATCAGCCGCAGTTCTTTTTATAAGTATAAGGATGACATCTTTCCTTTTTACGATAATACGAAAGGTAAAACCATTACTCTTGTGATGCAGATGGATGACGAACCGGGTTTGCTGTCTGACCTGCTTCATGTAGTAGCTGTGTACCGTGCCAATATTCTCACCATACATCAGAGCATTCCGGTTAACGGAGTGGCTACCTTGACATTAAGCGTGGAAGTCCTTGAGACCACCGGCAATGTTTCAAAAATGCTGGAGGATATAGAAGAAAAAGATGGGATCCACTACGTTAAAATTTTAGCCAGGGAGTAGAGGCATGATTTTCTTAATGAAGGCAGGCAAGGCCGCCTGAGTGTTCCCCTGAAGGGCACTTAGAAAATCAGCCGTTGGATGAGCCGAATGGCGAATCGGATTTCCTTGAAAAAATAATGCGAAATCGAATTGCTGGAGGAGACAGAATATGAGACATATTGCAATTATGGGCTATGGCACCATTGGATCAGGTGTGGCAGAGGTATTGGAAAGAAACAAAGAGATGATTGCCAAAAAGGCAGGCGACAGGGTTGGTGTGAAGTATGTTCTGGATTTAAGGGAATTTCCAGGGGACCCTATGGAGGATAAGATCGTTCACGATTTTTCCGTCATTGAGAAGGATCCTGAAGTCTCTATGGTGATCGAGACCATGGGAGGATTAAATCCGGCTTATCCCTTTGTAAAGGCAAGCCTGGAAGCAGGAAAGCATGTGGCAACCTCCAACAAGGCCCTGGTGGCGGCGTACGGCACCGAGCTTTTGGAAATTGCCAGAGCGCACAATGTGAATTTCTTTTTTGAGGCCAGCGTAGGCGGAGGCATCCCCATCATACGCCCTCTTTACACTTCCCTTGCAGGCGAGGAGATGGAAGAGATCACCGGTATTTTAAATGGAACCACAAACTACATATTGACAAAAATGGCAAAAGCCGGAGAGTCCTTTGAGACGGCCTTAAGAGAGGCCCAGGACCTTGGCTATGCGGAGCGGAACCCGGAAGCTGATGTGGAGGGACACGATACCTGTCGAAAGATTGCCATCTTGACGGCAATGGCTACGGGACACGAGGTCAATTATGAGCATATTTATACAGAAGGGATTACAAAAATAACGGATGTGGATTTCCGCTATGCCGATGCTATGGGAACCTCTGTAAAGCTGTTCGGCTCAAGCAGGATCCAGGGAGGAACCGTCCATGCATTTGTAGCCCCGGTCATGATCGGAAAGGATCACCCCTTATATTCGGTAAACGATGTATATAACGGAATCCTTGTAAAGGGAAATATGGTAGGCACTTCCATGTTCTACGGAAGCGGTGCAGGAAAGCTTCCCACAGCCAGCGCTGTGGTAGCGGATATTATAGAGGCCCTTAAATGCCATGATCATCATGTGGAAATGGGATGGGACAGGGAAAGCCTTACCATTTCAGCCATAGACAGCTTTTCCTTCCGTTACTTTGTGAGGGTCAAGGGGATCGCTGAAAAGCGCATGAAAGAAGTGGAGGAAGTATTTGGCAAGGTGGAAGTGGTAGAACTGGACCATATGGATGAATTTGCGGTCCTTACGGAGACCATGACCGAAGAGGAATACGGGTTGAAAGCGAAAAAGCTGCCGGGGATCAGGCAGCGGATCCGTGCAGAATTTGAATGCAAATAAGCGGCTTGCGTTTATGAGCATGGAGTGAAGCGGAATGGGAATGTCCGCTTTACAAGGTGTAACAGGTTTATGAGCATACAGCAAGGCGGATGAGAATATCCGCTTGACTTTTCGCCAGGAGGCATCAATGTTAGTAGTGAAAAAATTTGGCGGTAGCTCCGTCGCAGACAAGGAAAGAATATTTAATGTGGCAAAGCGCTGCATTGAGGAGTATGAAAAAGGCAATCAGGTAGTGGTGGTCCTGTCCGCTATGGGAAAGACCACGGACGGTCTCATTGCAAAGGCCCATGAGATAAATCCAAACCCTCCCAAGAGGGAGCTGGATATGCTCTTAGCCACAGGAGAGCAGATCAGCGTGGCTCTTATGGCTATGGCAATGAATTCTCTGGGAGTTCCGGCCGTTTCTTTAAACGCGGCCCAGGTGGCCATGCACACCACCTCTGCCTACGGGATGGCCAAATTAAAGCGGATCGATACAGAACGCATACGGCATGAACTGGATGCCAGGAAAATTGTGATCATCACAGGTTTTCAGGGGCTTAACAAATATGACGACTTAACAACACTTGGCCGTGGAGGCTCCGATACAACAGCCGTGGCCCTTGCTGCTGCCCTTCATGCGGACGCATGTGAGATATATACGGATGTGGATGGCGTATATACGGCAGACCCTCACATTGTTCCAAATGCCAGAAAGCTTCCTGAGGTTTCTTATGATGAAATGCTGGAATTCGCTTCTCTGGGAGCAAAGGTGCTCCATAACCGGTCTGTGGAGATGGCAAAGCGTTATGGAGTTCAGTTGGTTGTTCTGTCAAGCCTGACCAGGGCAGAAGGTACAGTTGTCAAGGAGGAAACAAAATTGGAAAGAATGCTGGTTAGCGGCGTGGCCGCGGATAAAAATGTAGCCCGTATTTCAGTAATCGGGGTCAAAAATACGCCTGGGATTGCTTTTAAAATCTTTAATCTCCTAGCAAAGAACAACATTAACGTGGATATCATCATCCAGTCCATCGGACGGGAAGAGAGAAAAGACATTTCCTTTACGGTGGCAAAGACGGACTTAATGGATACCATGGAACTTTTAAAGAAAAATATGGATTCCA
Source organism: Lacrimispora brassicae (assembly GCF_054772055.1). Taxonomy (NCBI): domain Bacteria; kingdom Bacillati; phylum Bacillota; class Clostridia; order Lachnospirales; family Lachnospiraceae; genus Lacrimispora; species Lacrimispora brassicae. Next base: position 263,419 of record NZ_BRYH01000049.1, read on the forward strand.
TCACCGCCCAGGATGTGACCAGCGAGGAAGGCGTAGCCAAGATTTCCATCATCGGTGCAGGGATGACCGGCAATCCCGGAGTGGCTGCAAAGATGTTCGAGGCCCTTTCCAGCGCCAATGTAAACATCAAGATGATTGCAACCTCTGAGATACGGATAACGGTCCTGATCGATGAAGCAGATGTAAACCGTGCCATGAGGACGGTTCATGATGCCTTTGACCTGGCAGATTAAGGGTCGGCAGAGAAATGAACTGGTTAAAAAAAATATTTGGCCTGGGGCTGCCCTGCCTGTTTCATTCCCTGACAGGACTTTATTGTCCGGGTTGCGGCGGGACCCGGGCCATCCGGTCATTGTTACGTGGGGACCTGCGGATGAGTTTTCAGTATCATCCGCTGGTCCTTTATGCTGTTTTCGTATTTTTTTTGGAATTGATCTTAAGGACTGCCATTAAAGGGCCAATGACTCCTATGGATCATAGAAAAAGAGACAGGATATTGATCCTGGCAGGGACCGCTGTTGCGGCGGCCAATTGGATTTTCAAGAATTATATGCTGGTTTTTAAGGGGGTGGATCTGCTCCCTCTTATGAGGTAGGCCTTAGTCTCCGGAAGGAGAAGTGGCTGTAAGGGCCTGGGAGGCAGTCTCGAAAACCTGTCGGAAATACTGGCCCAAAGCTGTGTTGGTATCCATGGTGTCGTATACAAAAATAATAAACAATGCCATCATAAGGCCGCATACTGCGGAGATAACAGACAGGATCAGACCGAGCTGGGCCTGCTGGGTAAAGGGTTTTCCTTGTCTGGAAAGGACGGCGCATGCGATGCCCATCAGACCGAGAAAAAGGCCGGCAGGCAGGCTCCAGATGCTGAAAAAGGGAAGGCAGTCGCTGGCCAGTCCAATGCCGCCCAGAAGAACGGACCAGAAGGCCAGAAAAGAACCTGTGGGACGGATCTGGGGCAGCATCCCGTTGTTGCTGTTATGATTTTCTTCCATTCGTAATTTACCTCGTTTACATATTGTGAAAACAGAAAAGCGTTTTCATAAACCACACTATTGTATGATTGTAGCATGAAAAGGGCCCCGTGTCCAGACGGGTCTTGCATAAGCCCGGCTGATGAATTATAATAGTAAATTGAATGAAGGTTGTAAGAAAAACGTCTTTCAACCCCCGGTTTGTGAACCAACCGGGTATGCTTGCATATCCGTCTGATTCATCAGGATTCAAATTATGAAAAATAAGGGGATCGCCATGGATATTATAAAAGCATTACAAGAAGAGCTTTCCATTGCCCGCGGACAGGTGGAAGCAGCAGTAAAGCTCATTGATGAAGGAAACACCATTCCGTTTATTGCAAGATACCGGAAGGAGGTCACCGGTTCCTTAAACGATGAGGTCCTGCGGAACCTGGATGAGCGGCTCCGCTATCTGCGGAACTTGGAAGAACGGAAGGACCAGGTCCTTTCCTCCATCAGGGAACAGGAAAAGCTGACGCCGGAGCTGGAAAAAAAGATTTTAGAAGCCCAGACCCTGGTGGCAGTGGAGGATTTATACCGTCCTTATAAACCTAAAAGAAGGACAAGGGCCACCATTGCAAAGGAAAAGGGGCTGGAGCCTCTTGCGGACTTAATCCAGCTTCAGATGATAAAGACTCCATTGACAGAGGCTGCGGTCCGGTACGTTTCCGAAGAAAAAGGGGTTTCTTCCCCGGAAGAGGCCATAAGCGGAGCAAAGGACATTCTTGCAGAGCGGATTTCCGACAATGCGGAATACCGTACCTATATCAGGAATGCTACCGTGAACCAGGGAAGCATTCAGTCGGCGGCAAAGGATGAAGAGGCGGAATCCGTATATGAAATGTATTACAATTATGAGGAAACCATAAAGAAGTCTGCAGGTCACAGGGTCCTGGCCTTAAACCGGGGGGAAAAGGAGAAGATCCTTACGGTGAAAATCCTTGCGCCTGTGGAACAGATTCTGCGGTTTTTGGAAAAACAGGTGATTGAAAGGGACAACCCATATACAGCTCCCGTCTTAAAAGAGGTAATAGGAGACAGCTATGAACGTCTTATAGCTCCGGCCATTGAGCGGGAGGTAAGAAGCACTTTGACGGAGCAGGCAGAGGACGGCGCCATCCGGGTCTTTGGAAAGAATTTAGAGCAGCTATTAATGCAGCCTCCCATTGCAGGACGGGTGGTCATGGGCTGGGATCCGGCATTCCGGACCGGCTGCAAGCTGGCTGTTGTAGATGAAACCGGAAAAGTCCTTGATACCATAGTTATCCATCCTACGGCACCTCAGAACAAAGTGGAGGAGGCAAAGGCCGTTTTAAGGAAGCTGATCAAGAAATACCAGGTTTCCCTGATTTCTGTTGGAAATGGAACTGCATCCAGGGAATCGGAAGTAGTGATCGTGGAATTGTTAAAGGAAATACCAGAGCAGGTTCAGTATATCATCGTAAACGAGGCAGGAGCCTCCGTTTATTCCGCCAGCAAGCTTGCCACGGAGGAGTTCCCCAATTTTGACGTTGGCCAAAGGAGTGCAGCCTCCATTGCAAGAAGGCTCCAGGATCCTCTGGCAGAGCTGGTTAAGATCGACCCTAAATCCATTGGAGTGGGCCAGTACCAGCATGATATGAATCAAAAACATTTAAGCGAGGCTCTTCAGGGCGTGGTGGAAGACTGTGTGAACAAGGTGGGCGTGGACTTAAATACGGCCTCCGCTTCCCTTCTGGAATACATATCCGGAATTTCAAAGCCCATTGCAAAGAACATCGTGATCTACCGGGAAGAGAACGGGGCATTTACCGGCAGAAGCCAGCTTCTTAAGGTGCCGAAGCTGGGACCAAAGGCCTACGAACAGTGCGCCGGCTTTATGAGGATCCAGGGAGGAAAAAATCCCCTGGACGGAACCAGCGTTCATCCTGAAACCTATGGGGCGGCAAAAAAGCTTTTGGATAAGCTGGGCTATGAGTTGACAGAGCTGGCTCGCGGCGGCTTAAGCGGGATCGGCAAAAAGATCCTGGATTATAAGACCCTGGCAGCCCAGTTGGAAATCGGAGAAATCACCCTGCGGGATATTGTAAAGGAACTGGAAAAACCGGCAAGGGATCCCAGGGACCATATGCCCGCTCCCATCCTCCGGACCGATGTAATGGAAATGAAGGATCTGCAGCCAGGCATGGTTTTAAAAGGAACCGTGAGAAATGTCATTGATTTCGGTGCTTTTGTGGATATCGGCGTTCACCAGGATGGCCTTGTTCACATTTCGCAGATGTCGGATAAATTCATCAAACATCCCCTGGAAGCAGTCAGCGTGGGAGACATTGTTGAAGTCAAGGTCATAAGCGTGGATGCACAGAAAAAAAGGATCGCCCTGACCATGAAATTATAAAAGGAAGTGCTTTCCTTGTCTTTATTAAAAAATATGCTGGGAAATGCTGTGCCTAAGGCACAGGAAGGAGAAATGAGTGGAAGAGAAACAGCCGATTGTAATAGAAGTAAAATTGACGGCAAAGGATCTGTGGAAGTTTTCCATGTATCATTCCTATCGGGGGATGCAGGGGCTTTTTAATATTATTTTCAGCGCTGCTGCGGTGTTTCTCCTGATCACCACATGGAGCTCCAATTCTACATCATACCGGGTGCTGTTAGTCGTCTGCGCCCTGATGTTTACGGTCTGGCAGCCGGGCATTCTTTATTTAAAGGCTCTTAAGCAGGCAAAGACTCCCATGTTCCAGAACATCATGACCCTTTCCTTTGATGAGGAAGGGATCCTGGTTTCCCAGGGAGAGGAAAGCCTTCCAATTGCCTGGGAGAACGTTTCAAAGGTGGACCGTGTGAGGGATATGATGATCCTGTATATGGATCGGGTGCACGCCTATTTGCTGCCTGATTCCGTTGTGGGAGAAAAAAAGGCGGCAGTCCGTGGGCTTATTAAAGAAAAACTGCCTCCTGAAAGGCGAAAGAGGATATAAATGATGGTTATAGAAAGCTGGAAGCCAGAAGAGACCTATGAACTTGGGAAAAAAATGGGAGAGGAAGCCAGGCCTTCCTCTGTGTACTGCTTAAATGGGGATTTGGGTGTTGGGAAGACCGTATTTACCCAGGGGTTTGCGTCAGGCCTTGGGATCGTGGAACCGGTGAACAGTCCTACGTTCACCATTGTCAACCAGTATGAGGAGGGACGCCTGCCTTTCTATCATTTTGACGTATACCGGATCGGCGATATCAGCGAGATGGATGAGATCGGTTATGAGGACTGTTTTTACGGGGAAGGCGTGAGCCTTATTGAGTGGTCCAACCTGATCAGGGAGCTTCTTCCTGACCATGTAATAACTATAACCATAGAAAAGGATATGGAAAAAGGGTTTGATTACAGGAAAATAACCGTGGAGGGAATGTAAATGAGGATACTTGGAATTGAGAGCTCGTCTTTGGTGGCTTCCGTTGCCCTGGTGGAGGACGAGGTAACGACTGCGGAATATACGGTAAATTTTAAGAGGACCCATTCTCAGACCCTTCTTCCCATGTTGGATGAAATTGTAAAAATGGTGGATCTGGACTTAAAAACCATTGATGCCATCGCTGTTTCCGGAGGACCGGGTTCTTTTACCGGGCTGCGGATCGGCTCTGCTACAGGCAAAGGCCTTGGCCTTGCATTAAAGAAGCCCTTAATTTCCGTGCCCACCGTGGATGCCATGGCTTATAACCTCTACGGCAGTGCCTATAGTGTCTGCCCCATCATGGATGCCAGAAGAAATCAGGTATACACGGGCATTTATGACAACAGGGACGGATTTTCCGTGATTAAGGAACAATGCGCCATGGACATTGAAGAATTGGTGGAAGAATTGAATACATCCGGACAAAAGGTGATTTTCTTAGGAGACGGAGTTCCTGTATACAGAAAGCAGATACAAGAAAAGATGACCGTTCCCTTCCTGTTTGCCCCGGCTCATTTGAACCGGCAGCGGGCGGCAGCGGTGGCGGCCCTGGGCTGCCGGTATTATGAGGAAGGGAAGACCCTTGGGGCAGAAGATCATGCCCCTGTTTATTTAAGAAAGCCTCAGGCGGAACGGGAGCGGGAAGCACATTTTTCTGAATGAAAGCAAGGGTGAGCGTGGCTTGAATTTTAGAAAATAGCCGTTAGGTGAATGGAACTTTCGTAAAAGGAGGAGAAGCCCATGGTTCATGAAATGGGGCCGGAGGATGTGTTTGGAGTTTCTGAAATAGAACAGATCTGTTTTTCCGATCCATGGTCTTTGGAATCCGTCAAAGAGGGGCTGGAAAGCAGCCTTGATACCTGGCTGGTGTTAGAAGAGGGGGGGGGCCTTTTTGGGTACTGCGTCTTCCGGATCATTGCCGGGGAAGGAGAATTGCTCCGGATCGCCGTTCTCCCAGAGTACAGGGGGAGGGGACTATCAAAGAAACTTATGGACCGGCTGGTGGAATATTCCATAAAAAAGGGAGTAAAGTCCATGTCTTTAGAGGTCCGTGAAAGCAATAAAAAAGCCAGAAACCTTTATAGATCCTATGGTTTTGAAGAGGAAACCATCCGGAAAAATTATTACCTGAATCCTCAAGAAAATGCCGTCATTATGTGGAACCGCCGGATATGAAACATTTACCACTAAAAATAGGGGGAAACACCGTTTATAATGTAGGGGTATCCAGTAAGGATGCCCTTTTTCCTATTTTCAGATTATGCAAAACGGAAACAGGGCTTAGCTGGTAAGTGCGAAAAAGGAAAGGTGAGAGGAAGATGAGAAAGTACAAAAACGGTGGTCAACTTGAAACAGTTGTGTGCAACTGCTGTGGCAAAAAAATTATCGTGTCAGAAGGTGTTGCCAGGGAGGGGGTATTAAGCATTAATCATACCTGGGACTTTTTCTCCGAGAAGGATGGGGAAATCCATCATCTAGATCTGTGCGAGGACTGTTACGATGCCATTATTCAGGAGTTCAAGATTCCTGTGGAGGTAGAAGAACAGTTGGAATATTTATAGTTGCTAATTGCCTCTGCTTTGTGATATGATTTTATGAGGCGGTTTTTTAACCGCTGTTCATTGATAGAAACCAAAGCGAGGAAATTTTATGTTGGATATATGTTTGCTGGGAACCGGAGGAATGATGCCTCTGCCATACCGGTGGCTGACAGCCATGATGGCCAGATGCGACGGCAGTGATCTTCTCATTGACTGCGGGGAAGGAACCCAGATTGCGTTAAAGGAAAAGGGCTGGAGCCCGAAACCCATTGACATCATTTGTTTTACCCATTATCACGCCGACCATATAAGCGGTCTTCCGGGGCTTCTCCTGACCATGGGCAATGCGGAAAGGAAGGAACCCCTGACTCTTATGGGGCCAAAGGGCTTAGAGCGTGTGGTAGGAGCTCTTCGGATCATTGCGCCGGAGCTGCCATTTGAACTGAAATTCATCGAGCTTTCCGAAAACCGGGAGCAGGTGACCATCGGGCCATATGTGATCGATGCTTACCGGGTGAATCACAACGTGGTTTGTTATGGTTATTCCATTTCCATTCCAAGGAAGGGCCGTTTTGATGTAGAACGGGCCAATGCCGCAGGAATACCCCAGAAATTCTGGAGCCGTCTGCAAAAGGGGGAAACGATTGCAGACGGTGAAAGGACTTTAACTCCTGACATGGTTTTGGGCTCGGCAAGGCGGGGGCTTAAGGTCACCTATTGTACGGATACAAGACCGGTTCCTGTGATTGCGGAATATGCAAAGGAGGCGGATCTTTTTATCTGCGAGGGCATGTACGGAGAGGAAGGAAAGGAAACAAAGGCCAGGGAATATAAGCATATGACCTTTTATGAAGCTGCCAGACTGGCAAAGGAAGCCCAGCCAAGGCAGATGTGGCTGACTCATTACAGCCCCTCCCTCACCAGGCCAGAGGAATATATGGAGAAAGTCCGGGAAATCTTTCCCCGCGCCAAAGCGGCAAAAGATGCCTGGACCTTGGAGCTGGAATTTGATGAGGAGTGAGGAAGAGGCAATGAAGAAAAACCATACAGAGGAAGATGTCTATATACTTGCGATTGAAAGTTCCTGTGATGAGACGGCGGCAGCCGTAGTAAAGAACGGAAGAGAGATCCTTTCCAATGTGATCTCCTCTCAGATCGCCCTGCATACATTATACGGGGGCGTTGTGCCGGAAATCGCATCCAGAAAGCATATTGAAAAAATGAACCAGGTCATAGAAGCCGCTCTTCTGGAGGCAGGGCTGTGCCTGGAGGATATGGACGCCATAGGCGTCACTTATGGCCCTGGCCTGGTGGGAGCGCTTCTTGTGGGCGTTGCCGAGGCAAAGGCCATTGCCTATGCGGAGGGGAAGCCGTTGGTGGGAGTGCACCATATTGAAGGACATGTATCAGCTAATTTTATTGAACATCCCGACCTGGAACCGCCATTTTTATGTCTGATCGTCTCCGGGGGCCATACCCATCTTGTGGTTGTAAAGGATTACGGAGAATTTGAGATTCTGGGCCGCACCAGAGATGATGCGGCAGGAGAGGCCTTTGACAAGGTGGCAAGAGCGGTTGGCCTTGGATATCCGGGAGGTCCGAAGATTGACCAGGCGGCAAAGGAAGGAAATCCCCATGCCATCAAATTTCCCCGGGCAAAGGTAGAGGGAAGCGTTTACGATTTCAGCTTCAGCGGCTTAAAGTCAGCAGTATTAAACCATATTAACCACGCCAACATGATAGGAGAGGAAATCAATGTGGCCGATCTGGCTGCATCCTTTCAGAATGCGGTTGTGGATGTGCTGGTAAGCCATACAGTGGATGCTGCAAAAGAATATGGATTTAAAAAGGTAGCCATCGCCGGAGGCGTGGCTTCCAACTCTGCCCTTCGGAAAGAGATGAGCCTTGCCTGTGAAAAAGAAGGAATTGCCTTTTTCTATCCGTCACCCGTTTACTGCACCGATAATGCGGCCATGATCGGTACGGCAGCTTATTATGAGTATATCAACGGAGCCAGATCCGGTTGGGATTTAAATGCAATTCCTAATTTAAAGCTTGGGGAGAGATAGTGCGCCGGGAGGAGATTTTTATGTCTCAGAAGGTGTGGAAAGGATAGAGTATCCTTTTATCCCTCAAGAACTGGGCAGGAAAGAGGTAATGATCCTATGGAGGACAGGATGAGAACGGCAGCAGTCATATTGGCAGCAGGAAAGGGAACCCGTATGGGCGGCCAGGTACATAAGCAGTACATGGAGCTCTTGGGGAAACCGCTGCTGTATTATGCACTTCTTGCCTTTGAAAACAGTTCGGTAGATGAGATCGTCCTGGTGACCGGCCCGGGAGAGGCCAGGCATTGCCGGGAGGAGATTATAGAGAAATACGGATTCAGCAAAGTGACAGCGGTTACAGAAGGGGGAAAGGAACGGTATCATTCCGTATACCAAGGCCTAAAGGCAGTTAAAAACTGTGATTACGTCCTGATCCATGACGGGGCCAGACCCTGTGTAACCGAAAAGATCATAGAAGCAGCTTCCCGTGGAGTCAGAAAGTACAGGGCCTGTGTAGTTGGGATGCCTGTAAAAGACACCATTAAGATGTCTGATGAAAATGAATTTGCCGCCATGACTCCGGACAGGAGCCGGCTTTGGCTGATCCAGACCCCTCAGGCCTTTGAATATGAGCTGGTACTTCGGGCTTATGAAAAGCTTATGTCATCGGAAAAGTATCAGGGGGGAGTAACGGATGATGCAATGGTAGTGGAAACCATGACTCAGGAAAAGGTGAAATTGATTCGTGGCGATTATGCCAACATAAAGATTACAACACCGGAGGATATGGAAATTGCTTCAGTGCTGATAAAAAGAAACCACTGGGAAAAATAAAAGGAATGCTGTAAGCGCAGCTTCCTTTTTATTTTTTCCCTCCTGATTTTAAAAGATCCTTTACAATCAGGTGAAGGTGGTCAAGCTGCTCCCGGTTTAAATGCTGGGCATCCTCCATCAGCTCTCTTACTTTTGACGGGCTGCTGATGCCGTGGGAGAAAAATTCTGATGGTTCAATGTCCAGATACTCGCATATATAAAAGAAGCCCATCATGGACGGAAGAGCAAGTCCGTTTTCGATTTTATGGATATATGTGGGGTTCTGTCCAAGGGACAGACTCATATCACGTGCGGATACGCCCTTTTGGGCTCTAAGCTCTGAAAGGCGTTTTGAAAAATTGAAATCTATATACATAGGTAGCTCCTCCTGATTCCATAGTATTGCATTTAATGAAATATATGTAGTAAATAATGCAATCCATCACTTGACATGTTGCATTCATTACAATATTATTAGTTATATAAAGTATTTAATGTATGATCATACAGAAAAGTCCGCCATGCGGACTGGGGGGCTGTCAGATCCTGTCTACGTCAGTATCAAAGGAAGCACCCTGTGGGTATAACTTTATGCCCAGAAAGCATGGGCGGGAAAGACGAAAGAAGGTACGGTAGATGAAAACTGAAGAAAACAGGATAGATAAGGACAAAAACGCCAAGGTTGGGCTTTTGGACCGTATAGCGGCGGAGTCGGGCTGCATGTACCTGTCAGATTTAAGAAACTGTATTTCTAAAAGACGCTATCGCAACGTTGTTGCCAAAATACCGGCAACGGATTATCCTGTAAAAGTATGGGAAGATGCGGTCCGTTATATGACGGGGACAGAAGAAGATTTTAAGACACCTGAAGCAGCAAAACAACGACTTTTGGAGCTTTTATAGAGCTTTGAAATATAATTTGAAAAAAATGTAAAAATGTGTTGACAGAATAAACAAACAATGATAAACTATCCAAGTTGCAGCCGATGAGCGCAGCAAACAAGCAGTATTAGTCTCCAAGAGATTTGGGAAAAATAGAAAAAGTGCTTGACAAAAGCATGGACTTCTATTAGAATATAAAAGCACATTTGGAGAGGTATCGAAGTGGTCATAACGAGGCGGTCTTGAAAACCGTTTGTCCGCAAGGGCGCGTGGGTTCGAATCCCACCCTCTCCGTTGGCAGGTTTTTAGCCGCTAATAACATAAAAGAATCAGCTAACTGCAGAAGTACCCAAGTGGCTGAAGGGGCTCCCCTGGAAAGGGAGTAGGCCGTTAGTAGCGGCGCGAGGGTTCAAATCCCTCCTTCTGCGTCAGCATCGGGGAAATGAAAACTTCCAGCAGATGCAAAGCACCTTGAAAACTGAAGATTGAACAGTATGTAAAACCCTGAAAATTCTAATAAAACAAGCCATGTTTGATGGCTTTGAATGAGAACAATTCAGAACAAATACAAGCAATTGTATACGAACCAAACAACAAGTAAAACGGGAAAAAAATTAGCTAGTTAGTTGATTTTGACCCCGGATTGAACCGAATGGCAAGTCCAAGCGGTACGCTCATGAAGCTTTGCTTCATTCGCTACCATTTGCTTCGCAAATGTTCGGAGATTTGCAAAAAAGTCCTTATGAAAGCTCGCTTTCAACAGACTTTTTCACCAATCACCGACCGCTTTCAAAG
>NZ_BRYH01000050.1:0-596 GCF_054772055.1 Lacrimispora brassicae
GGTTAAAAGAACGTGGCCTGGCTGGAGTGCGCCTAATTATCGGTGATAAATGTCTTGGGATGCTCGAATCCATTCCAGAAGTATTTCCGGATGCAAAGTATCAAAGGTGTACCGTTCATTTCTACCGGAATATATTCTCAGCCACTCCTCGTAATAAGATGAAAGAGGTCTCTATGCTGCTAAAGGCTATTCATTCTCAGGAGTGTAAAACATCTGCAAAGGAAAAGGCTAAACAAGTAGCTGAAAAACTCCGGGATATGAAATTAACTTCAGCAGCTAAAAAGGTCGAAGATGGAATCGAGGAGACCCTAACATACATGGATTTTCCCAGCCAACACTGGACTAGAATCCGCACCAATAATACCATTGAACGTCTGAACCGGGAAATTAAACGTAGAACCCGGGCAATTGGTGCTTTCCCTGATGGGCAAAGTGCTTTAATGCTTGTATGTGCCAGACTGCGACACGTAGCTGGAACCCAATGGGGTACTAAGCGGTACATGAATATGGAGCATCTGAAAGAATTGGATCTCCAGAGCCAGCCTGATATCATAGCCGGTTGACTACCGACTGCCTAACGGCCGAAATACAATTTG
>NZ_BRYH01000051.1:0-1209 GCF_054772055.1 Lacrimispora brassicae
TAATTTATGAACAAAATCATTTTTTCTGGTATGATAAAAGAAAAAGGGGATTTGTCAATGAAAGAGCTGTTGGAGTGGATGGAATACCTGGACGACATACGTCAAAAAAGAAAGGTGCGTCATAAATTAAAAGATATCCTTGTGATCGTTCTGTTTGCTACGCTGGCCAATGCGGATGACTGGGTAGAAATGGAACTGTTTGCCAGGGAAAATCAAGAATATCTGAGAAAATATGTGGAGTTAAAAAACGGTATCCCCTCCCATGATACGCTCTGCCGTGTCATGGGGATGATCTCATCGGATCTTCTGCAGCAGATATATCAAAGGTGGCAGGAGCTGCTGAACCGAAATGAGGGAGAAGCCTTAAAGAAAATCATCTGCATTGACGGGAAAACTATGCGTTCAAATAAACAAAAGGAAAAGAAACCATCCCATATCGTATCCGCATGGAGCAAGGAAGATGGTTTCTGCCTTGGACAAAAAGCAGTGTCTGAAAAGAGCAATGAGATCACGGCAATCCCGGAACTACTGGAAAAAATCCAGATAAAAGGGCAGATCATTACCATAGATGCAATGGGAACTCAGACAGCGATCGCGGAAAAGATACGTGGAAAACGTGCAGAGTATGTGCTGGCATTAAAGAAAAATCAGGGGACATTCTATGAGGAAGTGAGTCTGTATTTTAGCGATTCAGAGGAAAGGGAGAAAATACGTAAAGAGGGGAACTATGTCCGTACGGTAGAAAAAGCCCATGGGGAGTTAGAAATACGAGAGTATTATCAGACAGAATCAATCCACTGGCTGGAACAAAAGAAAGCGTGGAGAGGGCTCAAAAGTATTGGAATGGAGGAAAAAACCATCCGTGGAGAAGCAGGAGAGAAAAAAGAATGTCGTTATTATATAAGCAGCCTAAAAGCGGAGCCGGAGATATTCAAACGGGCAGTAAGGGGACATTGGAGTATAGAAAGTATGCACTGGCATTTGGATGTAACATTTCGGGAAGATGCGAATGCAACGATAGATAAGCAGGCAGCCCAAAATCAGAATATAATTCGAAAATGGAGTCTGAGTATACTGAAAATGATAGATTTGACTCGCCCCAATCTTTCCATGAAGAAGAAACGGTTTGTGATAAGCCTTCGACCAATGCAATATTTAGAAGAGGTGCTGGATTTTTAAAAACAAGAATAATTTTTTGAAGGATAGAAA
>NZ_BRYH01000052.1:0-1756 GCF_054772055.1 Lacrimispora brassicae
TAGCCACGGGTATTTACCGCCAAGTGTAGTGAACCACAAGTTGGTATCAGTAATGGTATGGACGAAGGAAGTGGTGTAGCGAAATTCTTGAGCCTACGGACAGAAACTTGATAAGGCGATTAGGTGGGTGAGGTTGCTTTACAAACTTAAGCCCAAAAGGTAAACGTAAACCGAAGTTGTAAATCAAGAGGTTGTGGAATGAAAGATTAGTGTCTTACCCTGGGAGACCCTACCCACATATCAGAAGATATGGTCGAAAAAGGTTTAGGGAGGGAGTCAGATGAAGTCATAGTAGGCGTAACAGCAGAAGGACTGAAGCGATTTATAGTACAAATCGCTACTTATAAAATAATACATGAGCCAGAAATCAGATGAATGAGAAGAGCAGGAACGTAACCGAGGGATATCATTTATATCGGGAGGGGCGATATGTAGGAATCTTATAGTAGAAAGAGGAGTAACAGCAATGGAGTTAATGGAAGTGATCTTAACAAAGGAAAATCTAAACCGAGCTTATAAAAAGGTAGTCTCCAATAAAGGAGCAAGCGGGATAGATGAAATTACAGTGGAAGAATTGGGAAGCTATATCAGAGAAAATCAGGAATCAATTATCAATTCGCTTAGAAACAGAACTTATATTCCAAAGCCTGTACGACGAGTGTATATTCCAAAAGCGAATGGCAAAAAGAGACCTTTGGGAATACCAACAGCATTAGACAGAACAATTCAACAGGCAGTAGCACAGCCAATATCAGACATCTATGAAAAGATATTCAGTGAATATAGTTATGGATTTCGTCCAAACAGAAGCTGTCAAGATGCAATCAGACAAGCACTGGAATACTTAAATAGTGGATACGAATGGGTAATAGACATAGATATTGAGCAATTCTTTGATAAAGTAAATCACGATAAGTTAATTCAAATACTTAGAGAACAGGTAAATGATAGCAGTGTCCTAAACCTCATTCGCAAATATTTAGGAGCGGGGGTAATGGAAAAAGGAATTATGAAAGCCACCAAAACCGGGGTGCCCCAAGGCGGCCCCCTTTCAGTTATACTTTCCAATGTGTATCTTGATAAGCTTGATAAGGAAATAGAGGGGCGTGGTCTGCGTTTCGTAAGATATGCGGATGATGTGCTGATATTCACGAAAAGTGAAGTCGCAGCAAATAGAGTGATGACTTCAATATCTAGTTGGATTGAGAGAAAATTATTTCTGAAAGTGAATGCAACAAAATCCAAAGTAGTCAGACCGATGAGAAGTAAATATCTAGGCTTCACATTCTTAAAGAATGGTGGAGAATGGAAAGTAAAACCTACAAATGAGAAGAAAGCGAAGCTATATCAGGTAATGCGTGAGTATCTCAAAAGAGGAAAAGCAATAGCAAGACCTTTAGCAGTTACGATAAGAAGAGTAAATGAAATAGTTATGGGTTGGATAAATTATTTTAGAATCGGAATGATGAAGCAATTTATGGAAGAGTTTGGAGGTTGGCTAAGACATAAAATAAGAGTAATAGTTATAAAACAATGGAAAAAGCCAAAGACCATTTTCAGAAATCTGTCCTACTTGAATAGAAAATATAAGAACGGATTTAATAATGAAAGTATCTCCAAGGTTGCAAATTCAAGGTTGGGTTGGTACAAAAGATGTAGTATGGATGTAGTAAATTATATTTTAAATCCTACACTGCTTGAAACAAAAATAAAGGACGGAGCAGGTTTGCTCAATCCTTTAAATTATTATCTAAGA